>DATBTA010000078.1:0-7462 GCA_036559505.1 Pseudolabrys sp.
CAGCGTCTTGCCTCGGATGCGCGCATTGAGAAAGTTCGCCGCTTCAGTGAGTGAAGACGTGGGCAATCCCGGCGGAACATTGAGCACACGATTTTCGACCTGCCCGTCCTCCGCAACAAGAACGGCAAGCGCGCGCTCCGGCTCGAGTCGCACAAATTCGATGTGCTTGAGGCGGACGTTTGCTTTTGCCGTCAACACAACACCTGCCGAACGGGTCAGGCCTGACAGCATCTGCGAGGCTTCGGTGAGCACAGCCTCCATCGATTTTGCCGTGTGTGCGCCCGCCACCTGGGCTTCGATGGAGCGGCGATCCTGCTCGCTCAGATCGCCAACCTGCATCAGCGCGTCGACGAAAAACCGCAGGCCGATTTCTGTCGGCAATCGGCCGGCAGACGTGTGCGGCGCAAAAATCAAGCCAAGCTGTTCCAGGTCCGACATCACGTTGCGCACTGAGGCTGGTGACAGCGTGATCGGCAGCAACCGCGAAAGGTTTCTCGAGCCGACAGGCTCACCGGTTGCCAGATAGCTTTCGACGATCTGGCGGAAAATCTCGCGCGAGCGCTCATTGAGCGCCGCCAGGCTCACTTGTGTTGCACCGATCGGGATGTCGTGGGACGCCAAAGACTCACTCCTGAAAAGCTAGCCAACAATTGACCATTGAAGCGGTCTTGTTCAAGCGGGGCGTATGGTTATGGTGAGCGGTCAACGCCAGGGGAGCAAGCCTGATGCGGCCAAGTCGCCGACAAATCGATGAATTGCGGGCTGTTTCGCTCGAACGTGGCGTCGTGAAATACGCCGAGGGCTCATGTTTCGTGAAGTTCGGCGACACCCATGTCTTGGTCACAGCTAGCCTTGAGGAACGCCTGCCGCCCTGGCTCAAGGGCCAGGGCCGTGGTTGGGTAACCGCTGAATACGGCATGCTTCCGCGCGCCACCTCGGAGCGCACGCGGCGCGAGGCGAGCGCCGGGAAGCAGGGCGGCCGCACCGTCGAGATTCAACGACTCATCGGACGATCGCTTCGCTCGGTGATCGATCTGCCCGCCCTAGGCGAGCGCCAGATCACAATCGATTGCGATGTTATTCAGGCTGATGGCGGCACGCGCACGGCATCGATCACCGGCGCGTGGGTCGCGCTTGCGGATTGTCTCACCTGGATGAAATCGCGCGACATGATCAAATCCGAAGTTCTGCGTGACCATATCGCCGCCGTCTCGTGCGGCGTCTGCAAAGGGACCGCGGTGCTCGACCTCGACTATGCCGAGGACTCGGAAGCCGACACAGACGCCAATTTCGTCATGACCGGATCCGGCCACATCGTGGAAATACAAGCCACTGCTGAGAAGATTCCGTTCAGCGAGGATCAATTCGCTGCGCTTCTCGCGCTTGCTCGAAAGGGCATTGCAAAATTGGTGTCGCTGCAGAAATTGGCCGTTGCGTAAGCGCGAGACGTGCAGGGGGCGCGGGCGGCACAATGGCCAGACACCTGACCGATCTAGTGGTCATTGCCACCCACAATCCGGGCAAGCTCAGGGAAATGCGCGAACTGCTCGCGCCCTATGGAATCGCCACGCAGTCCGCCGGCGAGCTTGGACTTCCCGAGCCGAAAGAAACCGGAACGACATTCGCCGAGAACGCGCGCATCAAGGCGGTTGCTGCCGCGCGTGCGAGCGGTAAACCGGCATTTGCCGACGATTCCGGGCTGGTGGTCGAGGCACTTGGCGGCAGGCCCGGTATCCATTCCGCGCGTTGGGCCGGACCAGACAAGGATTTTCGCGCGGCAATGAATCGTATCCAGACACTGTTGATCGAGCGCGGTGCCAAGACTTCGGAACAGCGGCGTGCAAATTTCATTGCCGCTCTCTGTCTCGCCTGGCCCGATGGGCATGTCGAGGATTTTGAAGGTCGCGTCGATGGCGTTGCAGTGTGGCCGCCGCGCGGCGACAAGGGCTTCGGCTATGATCCGCTGTTCCGCCCGGATGGGTTCGACATCACTTTCGGCCAGATGACGGCAGAGGAAAAGCACGGGCTGCCGCCGCAAGGGCGCGGCCTATCTCATCGCGCGCGAGCCTTCATGAAACTCGCGGAAGCGTGCCTTTCGAGGCAGTGACCGGTTCCAGATCGTTACAATTTTAATCAACTATTGTCGGGAAGAATTGTCGCAAGCTGGCTGCCGCAAGCCGCAGGGACTATGATGCTTAACATGTCATTAACGACTCCCTTCGGCGTCTACGTGCACTGGCCCTTCTGCCTGTCGAAGTGCCCTTATTGCGATTTCAACAGCCATGTTCGACACGGCGGCATAGATGAGGCGCGGTTCCTTCGGGCCTATGAAACCGAAATCGCCAAGATTTCGGAGCAAGTGCCGGACCGGACGGTTTCGACGATATTTTTCGGCGGCGGCACGCCATCGCTGATGCAACCCTCATCGGTGCAGACGATCCTGGATTGCATCGCCAGGCATTGGAGCGTCGCGCCGGACGTCGAGGTGACGCTCGAAGCCAATCCGACCAGCGTGGAGGCAACACGTTTCCGCGGCTTTCGGACAGCCGGCGTCAATCGGGTCTCACTCGGCGTGCAGTCCCTCAACGACGCGGCACTCAAGGAACTCGGCCGGCTGCACAGCGCTCAAGAGGCGCTCGATGCAGTCGCAATCGCCCGTTCGATTTTTGACCGTTATTCCTTCGATCTCATCTATGCGCGGCCGCAGCAAAGCCTTGATACCTGGGCTGCGGAACTCAAGCGGGCGATCGCGGAAGCCGCTGAGCATCTGTCGCTCTACCAATTGACGATCGAGCCCGACACGCCGTTCTACGGTTTGCACAAAGCCGGAAAATTGCCTGTGCCCGATGAAGATCTTGCGCGCGATCTTTACGATCTTACGCAAGTAATCTGCGCGGACGCGAGCTTGCCTGCCTACGAAATCTCAAATCACGCGCGACCGGGCGCGGAATGCCGGCACAATCTGGTGTACTGGCGCGGACACGATTACGCGGGTGTCGGTCCAGGCGCGCATGGTCGACTGACGATCGACGGGCGCCGCGTAGCGACAGAGACTGAAAAGCGCCCCGAAGCCTGGCTAATGCGCGTGGAAACGACTGGCGCTGGCGTGACGGTTTCGGAGAAACTAACGGCGGGCGAAACCGCTGACGAATATCTGTTGATGGGCCTGCGGCTTGTCGAAGGCATCGACCTTGAGCGTTACAAGGCCCTCTCCGGGCGCACGCTCGACCCCGACCGCATTTCGTTCTTGCGCGACGAAGGCGCCGTGGAAACGACAGCAGATGGACGCCTTCGCGTGACGCAGAGCGGCTTTCCGCTGCTCGACGCGGTGGTCGCGGATCTCGCCGCTTGAAGTTTATGTCCCCGGCGCGAACGATTTCGGCGCGGGGCTGACCACCTGACCGCCGGACGGAGTTACGCGCAGAACCGCAAGTCCGCGCTCGTTCGTTCCCTCGGGGCGGAAGCGGAAAACACCATCGATGCCTGCGAACCCGGACGGATTCGTGATAACCTGCTCGCTGAAGCGTTGCATCCCCTGCGTCTTGACAAGAGCTGCCACCAGCGCGACCGCGTCATACGCGAGCGTTGCCGTGCGCACTGGATCTTGTCCGTAACGAGCGCGGTACCGGCCTGAGAAGTTACGGAATCCGGTCTGCTCGGGCGAAGGGTACCAGCCGCCATCGACTAATTTCTCTGACGAGATCCGCGTGTCGTCGCCCCACAGTCCGGTTCCGAGCAGCTGCACACGCTTGAGGTCGACACCGTTGGCGGCGAGTGCTTGCGCGACCTGCGGCACTGTGTCCGGACTGTCCGGAATGAAGATGCTGTCAATCTGGCTGGCCGCTTGGGCAACGCGGCGCACAGCCTCCGCCGTCCGGTTGGCGTCATGTGGATACTTCTCCAGCACCACGACCCGTCCGCCGTGACGGGCTACTTCCTGCTGGAATGCCGCTTCCACCACGGTGCCGTAGGCATTGTCGGGCATCAGCGCGGCAAACGACCGTTTGCCACGCGAGGCCGCATACGAGACGATCCGGCGGACGTCAGTCTCCGGCAGGAAACTTAGGAGATAGACACCTCGTGCAGCGACGCTCGCATCCGTGGAGAAGGCAATGATCGGTATGTTGCGCGACCGCGCAACCTGCCCGGCCGCGCTCACCGACTGAGCGAAGAGCGGGCCCACGATGATCTCCGCCCCTTCTGAGATCGCCTGCTGGGCGGCACTTTGAGCACCCTGCGACGAGCCACCATCATCTTTGACGAGAAGCTGGACATTGCTCACCTTGAACTCGGCGAGCGCCATTTCCGCGGCGTTCTTCATCGACTGCGCGGCCAATCCGGCATTCCCTTGCGCCGTCAGTGGCAGGATCAACGCGATGCGAACCTGGCCGTCGCCTGCCTGCGCGGCAGCGGCGGGCTCACCGGCAGGCGGCGCCGTGCCGCCGCCGCCCAACTGGGTGGTGCATGCGGCAACCAATAGGCCTGTCGCGACAGCGGACAGGCCCAAGCGCATATGACGCCACACGCGCGCGATCGCCCCCTCACGCGACATCCCCGACATGGTCGCTCCCCACGCGACAGTTCTATGTCAGTCGTAACCGGTATCGCCGGAAAAGTTAAGGCCATGAAACGGCGTACGGATTTGTTCCCGATGACGCGCCGAAGACGCCCGTCTAGAGTGCCAATCATGACAAGCGACGCCAAAACGAGACCGCGCCGTTACGCGCCCTTCGGTGTTTCGATGGAGGCCGGCAAGGTTCCACCGGGTCTGTACCTTGTCGCGACACCCATTGGAAATCTGGGCGACGTCACATTACGGGCGCTCGAAACTCTTGCCGGCGTCGACGTTATTGCCTGCGAAGACACACGCGTGACGCGCAAGCTTACCGAACGCTACGGAATCACGACGCCGCTTACGGCCTATCACGAGCACAATGCCGCCGAGGCACGCCCAAAGTTGCTTTCGCGTCTCGGCGAAGGTCAATCAATTGCGCTTGTCTCGGATGCCGGCACGCCGCTCATCTCCGATCCCGGTTACAAGCTGGCGCGTGCAGCCCGCGAGGCCGGTCATCAGGTTACGGCCTTGCCCGGCGCGTCGGCCGTGCTTGCCGCATTGACGGTTTCTGGACTGCCGACTGACCGTTTTTTCTTCGAAGGATTCCTGCCGCCAAAGCAAGCCGCACGGCAAAAACGAATAGCCGCCATCGCCAATACTCAGGCGACGCTGGTGCTGTTCGAAGGCGGGTCACGCCTGGCTTCGACATTGGCCGATCTTGCGGCAACGCTCGGACCACGCGCCGCAGCAATCTGCCGAGAGCTGACCAAATTGCACGAAGAAGTGAGATACGAGAATCTAGAGGTGCTGGCGCGGATTTACGCGAATGGCGCAGAAACACGTGGCGAGTTCGTGGTTCTAGTCGCACCACCCGCCGAGGAGCAACGCGCGGACGACATCGACACGTTACTCAAGCGCGCGCTGTCGCGTGTGTCGGTCAAGGACGCGGTCGGCGAGGTAGCAGTCGCGACGGGGCGTCCGCGGCGCGAGATCTATCAACGCGCGCTCGCTCTGACCAAAGACGACGAGAATGGCACGCGGTGAATTGCCACCACGTTCCGGAAGGTGTGAGCCGCGACCGGAGCGGCAGGCGGCGTTTCGTGTCGGGATCTCGGCCGAAAGCCGCGCGGCCGCGTTCCTCATCGCGAAAGGATTTCGCATTCTGGCACGGCGGTGGCGGAGTCCGCTCGGCGAGATCGATATCGTTGCAAGACGGCGCCGACTTCTGGTGTTCGCCGAGGTGAAAGCCCGACCAACTATCGACGAAGCGGCGGAGTCGGTGAATGTGCGGCAACGCCGGAGAATCGCGGCCGCAGCCGAGATCTGGCTAGCGGCCAACCCCGACGACTCAATCCGCGACATCCGGTTCGATGCGATTCTGGTGGCACCGGGGAAAATTCCGCAGCACATCCCGGCTGCATTCGACGTGTAACTACGCGCTCAGCCGCTCGAAGAACTGATCGACCTGGGCGCGGATGCGGCTCGCCGCACCGCCGAGGTCATCCGCCACAGCCTTGACCGCCGCGGCGCTCGAGCGCGTGTCCTGCGTGGCTGCTCCCATCAGGTTAACTTCCCTGGCCGTCTCCACCGTGCGTCTGGCCGCGATCTCGACACCGCGCGCGATTTCCTGCGTAGCAGCGCCCTGCTCCGTCACGGCAGCCGCAATCGCGCTGCTGATGTTGCCGATCTCGCGGATCGTCTGTTCGATGCCGGTGATCGCGGCAATCGAGCGCTGTGTCGCGCGTTGCATGCCCGCGATCTGGGCACCAATTTCCTCTGTGGCGCGACTTGTCTGCCCCGAGAGCGCTTTCACCTCACCGGCAACCACGGCGAAACCGCGACCCGCCTCTCCGGCGCGGGCCGCCTCAATCGTGGCATTGAGCGCCAGCAGGTTCGTCTGCTCGGCAATATCCGTGATCAGCTTGACGACATCGCCGATACGCGCGGCCGCTTCATCGAGCTCTTTGACTGCGAGGTTTGTCGATTCGACCTCGTTCACGGCTTTGGTTGCGATCGCATTGGACTGTGCAACCTGCCTGTCGATCTCGTTCACCGAGGCGGACAACTCGTCAGCCGCTGAGGCGATGTCCCGCACATTGCTGCTGGCTTCCGACGAGGCTTCTTCGGCGCGGGCCGTCTTGCTCGAGGCGTTGTCCGCGGCGGCCGCCAGCTGCGTCGATGCTGCGAGCATCTCGTCGGAAATACGGCCGAGCTCGGCGAGAGTCGCTTCGACCTCTGCTGAGAAGTTTGAGATCTCACTCGACATCTTCTCTTGCCGGCGGGTACGGAAATCAGCGTCGCTGCGCACTGTACGATTGAGTTCCTCGTTGCTGCGCATGGCATTCTGAAAGACGCCGATTGACTTCGCCAGCGCGCCGATTTCGTCGGAACGGGTGCTGAACGGTATCGCGATTGAGCCGTCGCCGGCCGCGACGGCCTGTGTGACGTTGGTTATTTCAGTGATCGGCTTTATTACGCTGCGCGCTATGGTCAGTGCGCCCGCAATTGCAAGGATAACCGCAAAGCACGCGAGCACACTGAGCAGCATGGCCGTGCGATCGATGCCCTCATCGATCTGGGTATAGATCTGACTCGCACGGTCGGAATAGTGCTGACTAAGCTTCTCGAGATCCTTGCTCAGCTCGGCCCGGACCTGCGTCGGTAGATTCTTTTCAGCCCATTCGCGTGCGGCCTGCGGCCCGGATTGCTTGGCGAGCGGCGCTAATTTGTATAGTGCATCCTGATAACCGGTAATACGGACGGCGAAATTACTGAACGCCAAGGCGTCGTTATTGCGGACGCTGCGCTGCCAATCACCGATGACAGAGCTGATTTGATCGGTGACCTTGACCAGCGAGTCGGCATATTTCGCGGCCTCTGCGCGGTCCGAAGACATATAGATTCCAC
>DATBTA010000079.1:0-8516 GCA_036559505.1 Pseudolabrys sp.
CGTGAGCACCTTTTTTCCGGAAGGCGTAAGATTGAGCCGGTATGTACGCCGGTCGTTGTCCATGCGCTTGCGCTCGACCAGCCCGCGCTTCACCAGATCCTCGACCACGGGCGTGAGGCTGGACTTGTCGCGCCCATTGGCCAGCGACAGCTCCGTTTGGCTGATGCCGGGATTGCGCGCGATCAATGTCAGAGTGGCGAACCGGCCTGGGCTTTCGCCGATCTCCTGCGAAAGGAGGGAGAACGCCTGAAAGGCAGCCTCCTGCGCCATGCGCAAATTGAAACCGACCCAATGCGCGAGCGGACCAAAATTGACCGATAACCCAATGGTTTCGCCGTTCCTGCCGCGCCGGCGCCCGCCTACGCCATTTGTGCGGCTTGAGCCGTTCGTTCCGTGCACCGCGTCGATCCTTTCCACGGCCAGCATTTAGTTGGGTGTCAAACTATGCGCTTTACAACGTCGCTGGCATTCGGCTGAATATTGCAAAAAGTTGGCGACCTAACCAACACCCAACCCTCAAGGGAGGAACCTATGAAACTCCGTTTCGCCGGATGTGTCTACGCTGCCGCCTTGCTGGTTGGCGGCGCGACCGGCGCGCTCGCACAAGACAAAACTTTCGAACTCAAGTTGTCGCATTGGGTACCGCCATCGCATCCGCTGCAGAAGGCGCTGGAAGAATGGGGCGCCTCGGTCGAGAAAGATTCCGGCGGCACCATCAAATATAAGGTTTACCCGGCGCAGCAGCTCGGCAAGGCGTTTGACCATTACGACATGGCGCGCGACGGCATCGCCGATCTCACCTACATCAACCCCGGCTACCAGCCAGGTCGCTTCCCGATCATCGGCGCCGGCGAATTGCCATTTCTCATGACGAACGCCAAGGGCGGCACGCAGGCTCTCGACGCTTGGTACCGCAAATACGCCGACAAGGAGATGAAGGACGTCAAGTTCTGCCTCGCTTTCGTGCACGACCCCGGCGCGTTCCATTCGCGTTCGAAGAAGATCCTGGTTCCCGGCGACATCAAGGGCATGAAGGTCCGCCCGGCGCATGCGACCATGGCGACCTTTGTCACTATGCTCGGCGGCACCAACGTGCAGGCGGCCGCGCCGGAAGTCCGTGACATTCTTGAGAAAGGTGTCGCGGATGCGGTGACGTTCCCCTGGGGCTCGGTGCCATTGTTCGGAATCGACAAGGTGACCAAATATCACCTCGACATGCCGCTTTACGTCACGACGTTCGCCTTCGTGTTCAACAAGACGAAATACAATGAGATGTCGGCGGCGCAGAAAAAGGTGATCGACAACCACTGCACGCCCCAATGGGCGCTGAAAGTGGCGGCGCCGTGGGCGGATTTCGAGCATGCCGGAATTGCGAAGATAAAGGCCGAGGCAGGTCAGGAAGTCTACGAACCGAGCGCGGCGCAGGTCGCGGAGTGGAAGAAGGCGGCCGATCCGTTGGAGAAGACTTGGGCGGATAACGTCAAGAAGGCGGGCGGCGATCCGGACACCATCATGAAAGAGCTCAAGGCGCAGCTGGCAAAAGACAAAGCGGCGTACTGATCTTCGTTGCGAGCCGAAGGCGGCGGCGGCATCTGCTGCCGCCGACCTGATCTGAAACGCACCGCGGGGGACCCACCGTGAACCGCGTCTACATGGATCGTTTCATCGACACGATCGAATGGGTGGCGGCGTTCTTTGTCGGCATCGTCGCCGCCAATATTTTTCTACAGGTTCTGCTTCGCAATCTGTTTGCCTATTCGATTCCGGATTCCTACGACTTCGGGCGACTGATGCTTGGCATCCTGATTTTCTGGGGCATCGCAGCCACGTCCTACCGGGGGACGCATATCACAGTCGATCTTGTGTGGGGCAATGTCGGCCCGCGCTATCAGCGAATGATCGACGTTTTCGCGACCCTGGTGCTGCTATTCGTCGTCACGGTGCAGACCTACACGCTCTTCGACAAGGTGGTGACCACGCGCAGCGA
The DNA here is from genome assembly GCA_036559505.1 of Pseudolabrys sp. Lineage (GTDB taxonomy): Bacteria > Pseudomonadota > Alphaproteobacteria > Rhizobiales > Xanthobacteraceae > Pseudolabrys. The sequence continues at coordinate 1,988 of DATBTA010000079.1, forward strand.
CAACGTGCTCACCTTCGACCTTCGCCTGCCGACCTGGCCGTTCTTCATGGTTGCGTGGCTCGGTGACGTTTCTGCGGTGCTGCTGATCGCAGTGCGGACATATCGTCTCATCTTCCATCCCGACTACATGGTCGACCCGGCCGTGCAGAAAGAGATCAAGCCGGTCGAATAGCAAATGGGCACCGACACCGTCGCCGTCCTCGGCTTCGTCGCCTTGTTTGCGCTGATGCTTCTGCGCGTACCGGTCGGAATGGCGATGGGTCTCGTCGGAATTTCGGGATTCAGCTATCTCGTCGGTGGCGCGCCGGCGCTCAAGCTGGTCGGGCAGACTTCGATGCGCACGGTCACCGACTACACGTTCGGCGTCATTCCGATGTTCCTGTTGATGGGAGCTTTCGTCACCAGCTCCGGCATGAGCCGTGAGCTTTTCCGCACCGCCAATAATTTCGTCGGCCATCTGCGTGGCGGCCTTGGCATTGCGACGGTCGCCGCCTGCGGCGGGTTTGCGGCGATCTGCGGCAGCTCGGTCGCGACCGCAGCCACGTTTTCGACTGTCGCCTACCCGGAAATGCGCCGTTACGGATATCCGCAGAGCTTTGCCACCGGCGTGATCGCGGCTGGCGGCACGCTCGGCGCCATGCTGCCGCCGTCAACGGTGCTCGCGGTCTACGGCATCATCACAGAACAGGACATCGGCAAGCTGTTTATCGCCGGCATTATTCCGGGCCTACTGGCGATCTGCATGTACATGATGACGATCGCCATCATCGGCTGGGTCAAGCCGGGTTTCCTGCCGGCAGGCAAGCCCACGCCGTGGAACGAACGCCTTGCCGGGTTGAAGGATATCTGGGCACCCCTCCTGTTGTTCATCTTCGTGATCGGCGGGCTTTACGGGCTGCCGTTCCTGCCGCGTTTCACGCCGACCGAGGCCGGCGGCGTCGGCGCCAGCGGCGCATTCCTCATCGGCGTACTGAGCGGGCGGCTGAACAAGGACGGCATACTGACGTCGCTGCTGCAGGCGACCCGCACGGCGGCTGCCGTGTTCACCGTGCTGATCGGTGCGCTGCTGTTCGGCTACTTCCTTACCATCACGCAGACGCCACAGAAGGTGACCGAGTTCCTCACCGCGCTTGGGTTGGGAAAGTACGGTGTGCTGGCGCTCATCATGCTGATGTACCTGCTGCTCGGCTGCCTGATGGACGCGATGGCGATGATAATTCTCACCATCCCCATCATCTTCCCCGTGATCACGCACCTCGGCTTTGATCCGATCTGGTTCGGCGTGATCATTGTGATGACGGTCGAACTCGGCCTGATCCACCCGCCGGTCGGGATGAACGTGTTCGTGATAAAAAGCGTGATCAAAGATGTGAGTTTTACGACCATCTTCAAGGGCGTCATCCCGTTTATCATTACAGACTTGATTCGCCTGGTGATTTTGATCGCATTCCCGATCCTTGCTTTATGGCTGCCCTCCCGCATGTAGATGGAGCTGTGCTATATAGTTTGGGTCCCAACTATCTGGCCAAGGCCTGAGAATGGAACGCTCGTTCAAAAAGGAAGTGCAGGCGCTCAAGCTTGGTGACGGGGAAACCTTCCACGGCGAAGGCATCCTCGCAGTCACCAAGGCGCTGCTGCAGTCCGGCATCTCCTATGTCGGCGGCTATCAGGGCGCGCCGGTCTCGCATCTGCTCGACGTCCTCGTCGATGCGGAAGACATCATGTCCGAGCTCGGAGTGCATCTGGAAACCTGCTCGAACGAGGCGTCGGCCGCGGCGATGCTGGGCGCTTCCATCAATTACCCGTTGCGCGGCGCGGTGACATGGAAGTCAATCGTCGGCACGAATGTCGCCGCCGACGCGTTGTCCAACCTTGCCTCGCCCGGCGTCATCGGCGGCGCCATGATCATCCTCGGCGAGGACTACGGTGAAGGCGCCAGTGTCATCCAGGAACGCTCTTATGCCTATGCCCTGAAATCCTCGATGTGGCTGCTCGATCCGCGTCCGGATCTTCCATCGATTGTTCGCGCCGTCGAAAAGGGCTTTGAACTGTCCGAGGCGAGCCACGCGCCGGTGATGCTCGAGCTGCGCATCCGGGCCTGTCATGCGACCGGCGAATTTACCGCGAAGAGCAATCGCAAGGGCGTCGTATCCGGCCTCGACAAGTTGCAAGGGCCGCCACGGTTCGAGTACGGCCGGCTCGCGCATCCGCCGGTGATCTTTACGCAGGAGCGCCTGAAGGTTGAAGAGCGGCTGCCGGCGGCACGCGCCTTCATCCGCGAGCACAAGCTCAACGAAACAATCAACGGTGACCTGAACGACGTCGGCATTATAGTCATGGGTGGGCTCACCAACAGCGTGCTGCGCGCCCTCGAGCGCATGGGGCTCGCCGACGTTTTCGGCGCCTCCCGTGTCCCGATGCTCGTCCTCAACGTTGTCTACCCGCTGCTGCCGGAAGAGTTGCGCGCGTTCTGCGCGGGCAAGAGCGCCGTGCTGGTCGTCGAAGAAGGTTATCCCGACTATATCGAGCAGGCGGTCAACGTCGAACTGCGCCGGGCGGACATCAATACACGCGTGCTCGGCAAGGGGCTGCTGCCGAACGCAGGAGAATATGCCTCCGATGTGCTGCTCGAAGGGCTCGCGGCATTTCTGCAAGAAACGAGGCCGAAAGGCATCGATGCCGATGCCATCGCGAAGACCACGCGCGGTCTGATCGCGCACAAGGCCATCGCTGGGGCCGCGCTCGGTCCACTGCCCCCTCGCCCGCCGGCGTTCTGCACCGGCTGTCCGGAGCGACCCGTCTTTTCGGCAATCAAGCTGATGCAGCGCGAGTTGGGTCCGACGCATATCAGCGCCGACATCGGCTGCCACTCTTTTGCGACGTTCGCGCCGTTCTCGCTCGGCAACTCCATACTCGGCTACGGCATGTCGCTCGCAAGCGCCGCGGCGGTGACGCCCAACATGGAAAGGCGCCCGATCGCGGTGATGGGCGACGGCGGCTTCTGGCATAACGGATTGATCACCGGCGTCGCATCCAACCTATTCAACAAAGGCGATGGCGTTCTGATCGTGATGCAGAACGGCTACGCATCCGCGACCGGCCAGCAATACATCCCGTCGAGCGCGGCCAGCAAGGAAGGCCCGGCACCCGGAATGGGCATCGAGCAGACTTTGCGGGCGATGGGCGTGAAATGGCTGCGCACAGTGCGCACCTACAGCGTCAGCACCATGGTGAAGACGCTGAAAGAGGCGATGAAAACCGCGGAACGCGGCCTGAAAGTCATTATTGCGGACGGCGAATGCCAGCTCGCGCGCCAGCGCCGCGTGCGCGCGGAAGATGCCGAGAAGCTCAAGCGCGGCGAGCGTGTCACGCGCACGCGCTACGGCGTCGACGACGAGATCTGTACCGGCGACCATTCGTGCATCCGCCTGTCCGGCTGCCCGTCCCTGACGGTAAAACCGTCACCCGATCCGTTGCGGACAGACCCGGTAGCCACGGTGATCGAAAGCTGCGTCGGTTGCGGATTGTGCGGCGAGGTCGCGCACGCTGCGGTTTTGTGCCCATCATTTTATCGTGCCGAGCTCATTCGCAATGCGACCTGGCGCGACCGGTTTAAACACCGGCTGCGGCAGAGGGTGATCGGCTGGTTCGGCGGTTACGCCGGCGAGGGCGCGGCATGATTTCGGCGCGCCCGATAACGATGCTGATCGCCGCCCTTGGCGGCGAAGGCGGCGGCGTGCTGACGCAGTGGATCGTATCGGCGGCGGCACAAGCCGGTTTCCCGGTGCAGAGCACCTCTATTCCGGGCGTCGCACAGCGGACCGGCGCAACGACTTATTATGTTGAGATCCTTCCGACCAAGATCGCAGACCTCAACGGCAAGCGCCCCGTACTCGCCTTGACGCCCGGCGTCGGCGATATCGACATCGCAGTGGCAAGCGAATTGCTGGAATCCGGCCGCACGGTCGCGAATGGCTTCGTCACGCCGGACCGCACGCACGTCATCAGCTCACTGAGCCGCTTCTACGCGATGGATGAAAAGATCGCGATGGGGGACGGACGCTTCGATCAGGACAAGCTCATTAGGATCATCAACCAGCATGCGAAAGACGCTCTACTCGTCGACATGGACGCACTGGCAAAGCAAAGCGGTTCGATCATCAATGCGGTGATGCTCGGCGCTATCGCCGGCTGCGGGCGGCTGCCGCTCTCGCGCGAACAATTCGAGGCGGCCATTCGCGAGGATGGCAAGGCGGTCGACAGCAATCTTAAAGGCTTCCGTGCCGGTTACGACGCCGCTCGTGCAAGGCTTCAGCCTGCGAAACCTTCCGAAAAAAAGAGCAAGGCCGCTGCAACGCCGGCATTCGTTGAGCACGAGGTGGCACGTACGTTTCCGGCCGTCGCGCAGGCGACCGGGCTCGAAGGTGTACGGCGCCTTATCAATTACCAGAATGTCGCCTACGGCCGACTTTATCTCAACCGCCTGCGGCCCATCATCGCGGATGATCAGGCGATGGGAGCACAAGGCAGGTTACTGAAGGAAGTTGCGCGACACCTTGCTGTTCGCATGTCTTATGAAGACGTCGTCCGCGTAGCGCAGGCCAAGATCGCGCCGGCCCGCATGCAGCGCATCGCGCGCGAGGAGCTGCGTACGAACGGCGAGCCATTTTCCGTTCACGATTTTCTCAAGCCCGGTATTGAAGAACTTTGCCAGTTGCTTCCGTCGTTCCTGGCGCAGCCCATCCTGCGATTGGCGGAGCGCAAAGGTTGGCTTGGCCGGGTTTATTTCGGAATGGAGATCAATTCCACCTCGATCAGCGGCTACCTGCGATTCTGGCTGCTCGCCAAACTTCGTTTCCTGCGGCCCTACGGCTACCGCTACAAGCAGGAACAGCAACAAATCGACAATTGGCTCTGGCTAATCCGCGAGGCCGCGAAACATTCTAGCGAGTTGGCGCTGGAAGTCGCCGAATGCGCACGTCTGATCAAAGGTTATGGCGACACGCACACGCGCGGGCTTGCCAACTACCGCGCGATCGAGACACGCGCGATTCGTCCCGCTTTGGCGGGCCAAATCCCGTCGGCGCGGGCGGCCGACGCCGTTGCCAGCGCACGCACCGCAGCATTGGTCGACCCTGACGGCGAAAGCCTGACCAAGTGCCTCGCCGAGATCGACGGTCAACCGGCGCTGCGGATTGCGGCCGAGTAGTCTGCAAGGCTGAGGTGCGCGCGTCTCCGTTGTCAGCCAATCCTCGGTCGAGTAGAACCGGGCCCGCAAAACAAACGATAATCACGTCCGCGGGAACCGGACGTTTGAGGGGCGGAAATGGCCGCGACACCGACGGGACAACGGCCAACGATCGCCGCCGAAGCTTTCCTGCGCGCACTCGCCGACCACGGCACGGACTATTTTTTCGTCAATCCGGGCACCGACTTTCCGCCGATCGTCGAAGCTTTCAGCCGCGCCAAGAAAACCAATGCCAAGGTCCCGAAACCTATTCTGGTACCTCACGAGAATCTTGCCGTCGGGATGGCGCATGGCGCCTATATGATGACGGGCCGCCCGCAGGCGGTCATGGTGCACGTCAATGTCGGCACCGCGAACACAATCAACAACCTGACAAATTTGTCGCGTGACCGCGTCCCCCTGATTCTGGCTGCCGGACGTACGCCGATCACCGAGAAAGGCACATTCGGCTCGCGCTCACGCCCGATCCACTGGGCGCAGGAAATGTTCGATCAGGCCGGCATGGTGCGCGAGCTGGTGAAGTGGGATTACGAACTGCGCATGCCGGGACAGATCGGCGATGTCGTGGCGCGCGGCGTCGAAGTCGCCATGGCGCATCCACGCGGACCGGTCTACCTGGTGCTCCCTCGCGAACCGCTCGCGGCCGCGCTGCCAGAGCCAGTCGGACCCACAAAACCACGTCCGCAAGCGGCGGCGGCGTATCCTGACCCGCGGACGATCGCAACATTGGCCGAATGGATTGCGGCTGCAGAGCGTCCGTTGATCGTCACGTCGACCTTACCGGCCGAAGCCGTCCACCTACTTGAACGTCTCGCAGAGCGCTGCGCCATTCCCGTCATCACGCACAACCCGCGCTCGGTCTGCCTGCCCTCGAGCCATTCCATGCATTTCGGATTCGAGCCCGGCGCCCTGCTTGCCGATGCCGACCTCGTCATCGCGCTCGAGTCCGACGTGCCCTGGATTCCGCATCTGCAACATCCGCCTGGCGGCTGCCGCATTGCGCATGTTGGCGAGGATCCGTTCTACGTGCGCTATCCGATGCGGAGTTTTCCGAGCGACCTTGCATTGCAGGCCGGCCCTGCGCAGGCGCTCGATGCGCTTGCGCGCGCCGTCGAGCCGCGCCTGCAGATGGCCGACGCACGCATTGCGGCGCGCCGCGCGCGCCTGACCGAGCGCATGCGGACGCGGCGCGCGCAACTGGCGAAGGATTCAACGGCGGGCACGACGATTTCGCCGGAATATCTGTCACGCGTCATCGGCGAAACGGTCGGCAAGGATGCC
>DATBTA010000080.1:0-6693 GCA_036559505.1 Pseudolabrys sp.
CATTTCGGCCAACGGCGACAGCGAGATCGGCAACTTCCTCGCCAAGGCCATGCAGAAGGTCGGTAACGAGGGCGTAATCACGGTCGAAGAGGCAAAATCTCTCGAGACCGAGCTCGATGTGGTCGAAGGTATGCAGTTCGACCGCGGCTACATCTCCCCCTACTTCATCACCAATGCCGACAAGATGCGGACGGAGATGGAGGACCCCTACATTCTCATCTACGAAAAGAAGCTGTCGGGCCTGCAGGAGTTGCTGCCGCTGCTCGAGTCAGTCGTGCAGACCGGCAAGCCGCTGCTGATCGTGGCTGAAGACGTCGAGGGCGAGGCGCTTGCCACGCTCGTCGTCAACAAGCTGCGCGGCGGTCTCAAGGTCGCGGCGGTGAAGGCGCCGGGCTTCGGCGATCGCCGCAAGGCCATGCTGCAGGACATCGCTGTCCTGACCGGCGGCCAGGCGATCAGCGAAGATCTCGGCATCAAGCTCGAGAATGTTACGATCAACATGCTCGGCCGCGCCAAGAAGGTGATGATCGACAAAGAGAACACGACCATCGTGCACGGCGCCGGCAAGAAGGCCGACATCGAGGCACGCGTTTCGCAGATCAAGGCGCAGATCGAGGAGACCACCTCCGACTACGACCGCGAGAAGCTGCAGGAGCGGCTTGCGAAACTTGCGGGCGGCGTTGCGGTGATCCGCGTCGGCGGCGCCACCGAGATCGAGGTCAAGGAGCGCAAGGATCGCGTCGACGACGCGATGCATGCAACCCGCGCCGCGGTTGAGGAAGGCATCCTGCCGGGCGGGGGTGTCGCCCTGCTTCGCTCGGTCGAGGCGCTCAAGCGTCTCAAGGTCGACAACGAGGACCAGAAGCACGGCATCGACATCGTGCGCAAGGCGATCCAGACCCCAGCCCGCCAAATCGCGACCAATGCCGGCGCTGACGGCTCGGTCGTGGTCGGCAAGCTGCTGGAGAAGGATCAGTACTCCTACGGTTACGATGCGCAGAATGGGGAGTACGGTAATCTCATGACCAAAGGCATTATCGACCCGACCAAGGTTGTGCGTGCGGCGATCCAGAATGCGGCGTCCGTCGCCGGCCTTCTGATCACCACCGAGGCCATGGTCGCCGAAGTGCCGAAGAAGCAGAACGCGGCTCCGGCAATGCCGGGCGGCGGCGGCATGGGCGGCATGGACTTCTAAGCCCTCCGCCTAGTTCAAAAAAATGCAGAGGCCCGGGATTTCCCCGGGCCTTTTGCTTTTCTGGAAGCCTCGCTAAAAAGAAACGACCACACACGAAAAGGCGCGCGTTCATCCGGCGTCGCCTCGTCGCAGTGGCCGTCGTGGCGAGACATACTCTTCGCCACTTGCAAAGCACCTTGCACCACCGACATGACAACAGCATGACAAACGCGACCGGGCGGATTTACGTCGGTATCGGAGGCTGGACCTACGAGCCGTGGCGTGGCGTTTTTTACCCGAAGAGCCTGCCGCATGCCCGCGAGCTCTCCTACGCCGGCGTGCACCTGACCTCGATCGAAATCAACGGCACCTTCTACCGTACTCAAACACCGGCGACGTTTCGCAAGTGGGCATCAGAGGTGCCGGACGGGTTCGTGTTCTCGGTCAAAGGTCCACGCTACGCCGTGAACCGGCGCGTGCTCGCGGAGGCCGGCAACTCCATCGCGCGGTTTCTCGAATCCGGAGTGACCGAGCTCGGGACCCGGCTTGGCCCCCTGCTCTGGCAATTCGCGCCTTACAAGAAATTCGATGAGAAGGACTTCGGCGGTTTTCTCGAATTGCTGCCCAAGACATTCGACGGCCGCAGGCTGCGCCACGTGGTCGAGGTCCGTAATGACAGCTTCAAGACTCCGGCCTTCATCGCGCTGGCGCGCAAGTTTGGCGTCGGCATCGTCTACGCCGAACATGACAAGTACACCGAAATTGCAGACGTCACGGCCGACTTCGTCTATGCGCGGCTGCAGAAAGGCGACGAGAAATTGAAAGCAGGCTACCCGCCGAAGGCACTCAATGCCTGGGCTGGTCGCGCCAAGACCTGGGCAAAAGGCGGCGAGCCGGAAGACTTGCCACGCATCGACAAGACACCGGCAAAGACGCAGCCCCGCGACACGTTCATCTATTTCATTCACGAGGCGAAGCTACGCGCGCCCGCCGCCGCCATAGCCCTGATCGACAGATTGAAATGAAAGCCAAGCCGAAAAGAAAATCCGCAAGAACGGCGCCGCTGTTCACGGTCGGATACGAGCAAGCCAGGCCAGCCGCGGTGCTCGGCGAGCTCAAGCGCGCAAAAATCGAGCTGCTGGTCGATACACGCGCTGTCGCGGCCTCGCGCAGGCCGGGCTTTTCCAAGCGCCAACTCGCGGCGGCGCTCGATGATGAAGGCATCGGCTATATCCACCTGCAGAAGCTTGGCACGCCGGCGGAAGGACGTGCCGCTGCCCGTGGCGGGGATACCGACGCGCTCTGGCGTATCTACGACAAGCACATCAGAGGGGCGGAAGCCCAAAACGAGCTGCGTGAGCTCATCACGCTGATTAAAACGGGCAAACGGCTCGCTCTGCTCTGTTACTGCCGCGACCCGAAGACCTGCCACCGCAGCCGCATTGTTGCGAACGTCAAGAAGAGAATGGCGGTGAAGGTCACCGACCTTATTCCGCCGCTGTTCTGAATTATTCGGCGGGCTGCGTCCGCTGCCTGCCTTCGACGCTGATGATCATTGCAACCAGAGCCAGCGTCGTCACAAACAGCAAGAGCGCGATAACAGCATTGACGCCAAGCACGAGCGCGAAGCCGCCACTCTCGTGCAGCAGCGATATCATGCCGATCGCAACGCCGGCGCTGATGAACAATAGAAAATAACGCACCGCATAGACGCGGCCGCGCCAGGCATCCGCCGTATATCGCGCCATGATCATATCGTTGACGGTGACCTGTCCGTAGATCGCCGCCACCGCGACCGCGAGTGCAACCAGAAGCGCCGTGCCGCCCGCATGGGCGGCCCACAGATTCCCCAGAAAACCAACGCCGGTGACGATCGCAAATATCACATGCGGCGGAACCCATTCGACCAGCCGTCCGACGGTCAATTGCGCCAGTGCCCCGCAGACCAGCACAGCCGTTGCAATGCCTCCGACGAACAAGAGTGGCAGATCCCTGGACAGCCGTTCATCGACGATTTTCGGCAACGCGATTGTCAGCACGTTGAAGGTAAGACCCGCGCTCAACGCGATCACGATGAACAATCCGAACAGCATCACCGCAAGGCGTGGTGTTAGCGGAACCGCGGGTGAGGATACGCGGGACTTGGCCTGGTGGCGGTCGTCAGGCGTGACCCACAGATAGACGATGCCGGTGAGAACAAAGAGCACGGCCGGCACGTAGAAAGCTGCCCGCCAGCTCACCCAGGTGGCGAGCGCCGCGCTGATACCGGCAGCGAGCGCGACGCCGAGATTGCCGCACACGCCGTTGAAAGCCAGCGAGCGCCCGCGCGCGTTCGTGGCTTCGATCAGCATTGCCATGCCGACCGGATGATAGATCGCCGCAAACATGCCGAGCGCGAACATCGCGACCGCCATCGTCGTAAGATTCGGGGCAAGTCCGGCGGCGGCCAGAGAAAGCCCGCAGCCGATATAGAAGGCCCCCATCATGTTGCGGCGGCTCCAGCGGTCGGCGAGCCATCCCGCCGGAAGGGAGAACACGCCGAAGGCAATGAAGGCCGTGCTCGAAATGGCGATCAGTTCGCTGTAGGAGCGCTGGTAGACGACCTCGAGCCCGATCACGACCGTCGGATAGATCAGCAACACGAAATGGTCGATCGCGTGCGCCCAGTTCAGGAACGCGATCGATCGCCGCCGGTCGCGATCGTCAGCGGTATGACGGGCTTTGGAGGTGACACGCATTCCAGATTTCCATTCGGCGCGAAGCAGTCGTTAGCATGCATATACCCATTGATAGAGTTTTGTCCTAACGACCCTCATCCGTTCGACTGTTGGTTGTATCAATACGATCATTTACCCTTGGATTGCAGCGATTTTTTGTAACAATCCAGGGTTTGTTCCGTGAGTTTCCGGCGGCGCGTTTGGGCGGCGGTCTGTTCCGCCGCCACTCTCTGTTTGTGCTGTCTCTACGTGCCTGGTTCCGCGCGTGCCGACGACGTCGACGATCCGCGCATCATGCTTTTTTCCGGCCGGGACATCTGGCGCAACGGCGCCTTCGCCCATGGCGGCTTCATCGTTGCTCCGAGCGGGTTCGACCAGGACGGATTGCTTCTGAAGATCATGTTCTCGGGTGGGCTTTACCGCTACCACGCACAAAATCTGGGTGAGCGCGTCGTTGGCGCCGAGTGGCTGACGCAAGTGTTGCCAGGCTGGCGGATCAAGCGCGGCGATGCCGAATTCAAGGTGTTCATGGGACCGGAAGTTCAAAATCACTACTTGCGGCCGGACGATTCCGCCAATCGGTTACGCGGCTACTCGTACGGTCTGCGCGTCGCTGCGGAGGCTTGGTACGAGCCAAACGCCGCAATGATGATCGCGGCCGACGTTTCGTTGTCCTCGATCGCAACCAGCAACTCGGCACGCATCGCCTATGGCTGGCGGGTGCTCGAAGAGATGCTTGGCGGAATCTATATCGGACCGGAAGTTCAATATTTCGGCTCCGGTGGCTACAGGCACGGCCGTCTCGGCATGCATATCACCAGCATGAAGACCGAAGACACCGAATGGTCCGCCGCCGCCGGCTGGGCGAGAGACTCTACCGGTCGCTCGAGCCCCTATGTGCGTTTGAGCATTCTGACGCGACGATGATCTAGTCGAGCGTGCGGCGGAATCGCGTAACGGCGATTGTCATCGCCACCAGCATCAGCACAAACATGGCCGCAGCGTCGTAGTGGAGGTCGCTGATCGATGATCCTTTCAGCATGATCGAGCGCACGACGCGCAGGTAATGCGTCAACGGCAACGCCTCCCCGACCCAACGCGCCCAAGTCGGCATGCCGGCGAAGGGAAACATGAATCCGGACAGCAGAATGTTCGGCAGGAAAAACATGATCGACATCTGCATCGCCTGGAGCTGGTTCTGCGCAATGGTCGAGAACGTGTAGCCGATCGAAAGATTGGTAGCGATAAACAGTGTGCTTAACGCGGCAAGTGCGAAAAGATTGCCGAGGATCGGCACGCCGAACAGCAGCACGCCGATGCCGATGATCATCGCGGCCTGCACAAAACCGACGATGACGTAGGGAATAATCTTGCCGAGCATGATCTCGACCGGCGTGATCGGCATCGAGAGGAGGTTTTCCATCGTCCCGCGCTCGATCTCGCGCGTCACCGAAAGCGCGGTGAAGATCAGCATCGTCATGGTCAGAATGGTGCCGACCAGCCCAGGCACGATGTTGAGTTGGGTCAATCCGGCCGGATTGTAGCGCTGGTGGGTCCTGATCTCGAACGCCGGCTTTCCAGGATCCGGCAACCCGCGGTCATGGATGAGCGCGGTTTGCACGACCTGCCCGAGCGCGCCTACGGCCGCACTGGCCGCCACCGGATCGGTCGCATCGGCAACGATCAGCATTGCCGGCTTGTCGCCGCGCCGGACCGACCGTTCGAAATTGCGCGGAATTTCGATACCGAACAGGATCTTGCCGGACGCCAGCATCTCGTCGAGCTCGGCTTCGCTGCGCGGCTGTTCGGTCACGCGAAAATAGTCGGTGTTTTTCAGCGCGGCCAGAATTGAGCGCCCGAGGTCGCTGTTCTCCTGCAGCAGGACGGCGGTCGGCAGATGCCGCGGATTGGTGTTGATCGCATAGCCGAACAGCAGCAGCTGAATGAGCGGGACCATGATGATCATCGCGAATGAAACGCGGTCGCGCTTGAGCTGGATGAATTCCTTCACCAGGACCGCCCAGGTCCTGGTCCAGAAATTGCCGCGGGTCCTGCGCGGCGCCTGCGCGGGCAACATATGGCTCATTGGAAATTATCCCGCGCCCTGCTCATCAGATCGATGAAGACATCTTCGAGTGAAGGCTCCGAGCGCTGCCATTCAAAATCTTTGCTCTTCCGATAAGGCGCGATTGCCGCCTCCAGCTTGCCGGCATCGCGCCCCGACACGTGCAGGCTGGTGCCGAACGGGGCCACCATGTCGATGCCGGCCTTGGTGTTGAGCTCCTCTGCAAGCGTGTTGAGACCCTCGCCGCTGCGGGCGCTGACGATATAGGTCGTCAAGTGCGAGGACTCGATGACCTCTTCAACCGTCCCGTGCGCCAGCAGTTCGCCGTAGGCGATGTACGCAATCTCGTGGCAGCGCTCGGCCTCATCCATGTAGTGGGTCGAGACAAGAACCGTGAGGCCTTCGGCGGCGAGTGCATGGATTTCATTCCAGAACTCGCGCCGCGCCTTCGGATCGACGCCTGCGGTCGGCTCATCGAGCAGAAGCAATTTCGGACTCGGCAGCGTACAGGCGCCAAGCGCCAGCCGTTGTTTCCAGCCCCCCGATAGCTCGCCGGCGAGCTGCTCCTCGCGGCCGTTCAGGCCGAGACGTTCGATGGCGGCCCGCGCTGCGGCCACCGGCTTTGCGATCCCGTAGATGCGGCCGATGAACTCGAGATTCTCGCGCACCGACAGGTCCTGATACAGGCTGAAGCGCTGCGTCATGTATCCGACCTGCAACTTGATCTTGTCGGTTTC
>DATBTA010000081.1:0-10717 GCA_036559505.1 Pseudolabrys sp.
AGTGCAGATCGCCTGGCCTTGGTTGCGGGCGCAGACAGGTTTCGACTCTGATAACGGCGGCCCGTTTTCCGGGCCCCGAAAGGCTGCCGCGCCATTCTCCCTCGCGCCCGTTGAACACCAGAACCGCATCGCCCTGCCGCAGCCGCAGGACGTTGAGGAGATAATTTGCCTGGTTCCGATCGAGCACCGCATCGGCGCCGGCGGTCAACGGCGCATCGACGAAAAGCCGGGGCATGCGAAATTCGTAGCACGGCATGGGGTTAATTGTCGCAACACGATGGCCGGGTTTTACGCGTTCTGGCAAGACTACGCGAGGTTCGGCGAGGCCCTTTCCGCCGCCTTCCCGACGCATTCGGGTTGTTATAAGCCAGCACGGTACCGCCCATTTAAACTGTTATAATGGACCTAGAGAGAGGATCAGGTTTCATGCGTTTGCGCCGGTCCCTGCCAGTCGTGTGCGTCGTTGCGCTTTTTGCCGGCAGCGCGCAGGCGCAATTCGGGCCTGCGGCGCCTCAACAGGAGCCACCTTGCGTAAAGGATTTCGCAAAACTTCGTGAAGACACGGAAAAGAAAGCGGCGGCGATCAAAGCCGCCGGCGACCGCAAGGCTTCTCCGCGCGAGGCATGCCAGCTGTTCAATGCGTTTGTTGCTGCGCAATCGAAGATGCTCAAATACGCGACCGAGAACGCGACCTGGTGCGGCATCCCCAACCAAGTCATGACCAGCCTTAAGGAGGGGATCACCAAGACGTCCGAGGTCCGTACCAGAGTTTGCCAGGCTGCCGCCGCGCCGCCACGTCCATCGGGCCCGAGTTTGAGCGACGCGCTGTCCGGCCCGGTGCCGGACTCAAACAATATCAAGACCGGACGCGGCACATTTGACACCTTGACCGGCAGCCCACTCGGAAAATGAGCGAAAGCACCGGACGCGTCGCCGATGCGACCGGAAACTGGGTCGACAGTCTCGCTCCGTCATATGCCCGACCTTACCTGCGCCTTGCCCGTCTGGATCGCCCAATCGGGTCGTGGCTGCTTCTGGTGCCGTGCTGGTGGTCGGTCGGTCTCGCCGGAATGCACAATGAGCGTTTCCCGAACCTGTGGCATGTCGTGCTGTTCTTCATCGGTGCGTTTGCCATGCGCGGCGCCGGCTGCACGTGGAATGACCTAGTCGATCGCGATCTTGATGGACGCGTCGAGCGCACGCGTTCGCGGCCAATTCCATCCGGGCAAGTCACGGTCGCACAGGCCACGACGTTCATGGTGGCCCAGGCGCTCGTCGGCTTTTTGGTTCTGATCCAATTCAACCGCTTCACTGTCGCGACCGGCATCGCGTCGCTGCTGGTGGTCGTCATCTACCCGTTCATGAAACGCATCACGTACTGGCCGCAGATATTCCTCGGCCTTGCGTTCTCCTGGGGAGCCCTGATGGGCTGGCCGGCCGCGTTCGGACGCCTCGATTGGCCGGCGATCGTGCTCTACGCCGGATCGATACTTTGGGTGATCGGCTATGACACGATCTATGCGCACCAGGACCGTGACGACGATCTGCTCATCGGCATCAAATCAACCGCATTGCTGTTCGGCGAACGCACCCCGACGATGCTCGCGACTTTCTATGCGGGCGCAATCGTCTTGATCGCGACGGCCGGCTTCATGGCCGGTGGAGGAATAATGTTTACGATCGGGATCGTCGCCTTTGCCGCACATCTTGCCTGGCAGGTGACCCGACTGGATATCGACGATCCCGCGCATTGCCTCGTGCTGTTCAAATCCAACCGGGATGCAGGCCTTATTCTATTTGGCGCTATGCTGCTGGAGACCGCGATTTGAGCGGTAAGTAGCGCCGGTGACATCCTCGAGATCGAGGATATAGCCGTCTTCGCCAGGTACGGCCGTTCGTGCACGGCTCGCCTTGACCGGCACCGAGCCGGTAAAGGCCGGTCCCCGATGTCTCGCGTAGAGGGCTCGCGCTTTCGCCGCCGCCATTTCGCCGGTCATCGCTTCGGGCCGGCACGGACGCTCGCCACTTGCCCGGCGCATCAAGTCGACATGGATGTGATTGTAGTGCGCGGCATTGTATCCGGGCGCGAGCACCGTACTGAAATTGTCACAGGCTGCGAGATGCACGTCGCGCAGAAAACCCTGCTCTTCGGGCGTGCCGTGCCATCCTTCCTGCACGGTAACCCGCCGTCCGTCCGCAAACGTGAAGGCCGCGATATCAAGTGCATTGCCGAACGCATGTTCGGAAACGCCAGAGCCGCCCGAGCCGACCATGCCGCGGCACGAATAGGACGAGATCTGCTTGATCTCGGCGACTTGCGAGCCGAACCAACGCATCGCCGCCGGCTGCACACCGTCGCTCATCCACCGATCGAGCGCCGAAACAAGGGGACATGCGAGCGTCGCCGCCGGCGTCAAGGTTGCAGATGAAGCGACGACCATCTGCGGCGCTCGCGCCGGACCGAGCACCGGCGCGCTGCGCTGCGATGGCTGGTAAACCGGCGCGGTGCGTTGCGGCGGCTGATAAACCGGCGCGGGTTGGGCACGCTGCGGCGGATAGGTACGATTGGGCAAAACCGCGTCGTCGGGAATGTCGTCGGGTAACGGCGCCGCACTCGGCGTAACACCGGGCGCGATGCCGGACGGGTTCAACTCGACCGGTCGCCCCGCCGAGCCCATCGGTGCGGCGCGCTCGGCCGGTGGTGGACCCGGCACCCAGCGCATGTGCGGCTGTCTCGCCTGCGAAGGCATCGGCTGAACATCTACCCGATCGATCGGGGCCGGCGGCGCGTAGCGCGGTTCATTGATCGGCCAGTTCGGCATTTGGGAGCCATTCGGAATCGATCCTGGCGGCCGCAGATCGTCGCCGTAGCCGATGGCGGCAGCGCCTTCTCCCAGCACCGCGACCTTGAGCGGAAAATCGGCGCCGCACATGCCTGGACCTTCGATCGGCTCCATGCGCACCACACCGGCGCCGAGCTTCACGACGCCGGACTTCATGCACTCGACCTCTGCCTGATGGCGCCACGGCGCGCGTTCACCGTTGAATATGCCGCGCCCGCAACCGGCGAGTGCCAGCAGCACGCCTGCACCGACGAGGTAGTACGCAACGCCACCCTTCATGCCCGCAAAAATGCGAGCAGTTTCTTTAACGGGGTTTCAACGCTGGCCGGCAGCGATTTCGTTAAGGATAAGGATTCCTTGCCGCCGGCCCCCTCGCCTGGACAAGGGCCTTAGCTCGGTGGATCACTGTGCCGTTTTGGCGCCGATCGTCTCGCC
Source organism: Pseudolabrys sp. (assembly GCA_036559505.1). Classification (GTDB taxonomy): domain Bacteria; phylum Pseudomonadota; class Alphaproteobacteria; order Rhizobiales; family Xanthobacteraceae; genus Pseudolabrys. The sequence continues at coordinate 3,279 of DATBTA010000081.1, forward strand.
AGACGGTGGCTGGGTGCCGGACGCCTCCGCCGACGCGGGCTTGATTCCCAGCGTATCGCCGATGCGTTTGACGGTCTTGAGCTGGTCGTCCATCGCCTCGGCAAACTCGGCGGAAGTGCCCGGATTGAAGACCTGCCCAACGGCGCTGAGTTTCGAATCCAAGTCGGGATCGGCGACGGCTTCCCGCACATCGGCCGCGATGCGGTCACGAACGACTTGCGGCATGTCGCGAGGCCCAAGGATGCCGTTGAGCCCATCGAATTCGAGCGATTTGTAACCGGCTTCCGCCGCCGTCGGGACGTCGGGCAGAATCTTGGCGTGCTGGCGATTGGTGGTCGCGATCAGCTTGACCTTACCCGCCTGCACCTGCGGCCGCATGATCGCATAGGCCGCAACGAAGGCATGAATGCGCGATTCCGCGAGATCGTTGATCGCCTGCACGGCATTCTTGTAGGGCACCCGCGCCATATCTGCGTTCTCGGTTTTCAGGAAGGCCGTGAACAGCAGATCGTTTGCGCCGGTGACCGACGCGTAGTTCAACTTGCCCGGTGCCGCTTTTACCTTCGCGATCAGTTCTTCAATGGTCGAGACTTTAAGGTCGGCAGGCACGCCGAGCACAATAAGTGTATTGGCCACGCGTGCTATGGGCGTGAGATCTTTCGGATCGTATGGCAACTTGCTGTGCAGATAAGGGTGCGCGCTGAACGTCGAAACCGGCGCGAACAGCAACACGTGATCGTCATGCGCGCTGAGCACGGCGGTAATAGCGAGCATCGCATCACCACCGGGCCGGTTCTCGACCACAACCGGTTGGCCCCACTTGGCCGCCAGCTTGTCGGCGATCGAGCGGGCTGTGAGATCGACCCCGGAACCGGCACCCAGCGGAACGATGAAGCGCACGGTGCGCTGCGGCCACGATGTATCCGTTGTCTGCGCCCGTGCATCGTGTGCAATAACGATCGCGGCGGCGAGAACGAGCGGGCAAAACGACACGTATATGAATCGACGCAGGGCTTGCATGATTACCACCCGGATTGAATTGGAAATGTACGGCAGCTGGATCGCAAGCTTCGCAGATGACGGCGCATCACTGCGTGGTTGCTGAATACCGAAACAAATTTTTTATTTGCCGCAGAACGAACGTCGTGTGATTGGCGTTGAGGTTGCGCGCGTGTGTGCGTCTGCGGGGTTGAGGTAATTTTCCTAAATTGGCTGCGAAAAGCGCAAATGGTCGATGTTGCGTGCCGCGCTGTTTGGTTGACGGCTAGGATTTCTTTCGTGGCGAAGCCAACGAAATCATTGCCGCGCAAGATCGATGGTATTTGCCGTAAATTCGCCATGAAAAATTCGGCGTCGCGCGAGTTTTGCACCATCAAAATTTTCGACCCTTCGCTTTTTTTCAGGCGCACGATCAACCGGTTGTCCATCGCGCAGGTGCGGTAAGCGATTTTGCCTGCAAAAAGAGCCGGCCCGACGGCGTGTACCTTCGGCGCGCGCTCATTCCGTGCTAGCCTTGCGGCGTCAACAAGGGAGGCACTGCCGTGGACCTTGCCTTGAAGCTCAATGTGCTGGCCGTGTGCGCCGTATTTGCTTTCGTAGGCGCGATATTGCTGGGGGCATTCTGAGTTCAGGAGGCCAACGACGACGCCAAGCAACAACAACGGATTACATCCGGGGACTATTACAGCACCGGAGAGCATGCTCTCCGGTGTTTTGATTTTATTGGCTACGCCGCGACGATGCTCGGCGAGGCATGCACATCGTAGTTGAGGATCGGCGCCAGCCAGCGCTCGCATTCGCCGATCGTCCAGTTCTTGCGCCGGGCGTAGTCCTCGACCTGATCGCGCTCGATCTTTCCGACGCCGAAATAGGCGCTCTGCGGATGGCTGAAATAAAGCCCGCAAACGGCCGCGCCAGGCCACATTGCAAAACTTTCGGTCAGCTTGACGCCGATGCGCTCGCTCTTGAGCAGATTGAACATCGTGCCCTTCTCTGTGTGATCGGGCTGCGCCGGATAGCCGGGTGCCGGACGGATGCCGCGATATTTCTCGGTTATTAACTGCTCATTGCCGAGCGTTTCATCTGCTGCATAGCCCCAGAATTCCTTCCGCACACGCTGGTGCAGCCGTTCAGCGAATGCCTCCGCCAACCGATCCGCAAGCGCCTTCACCATGATCGCCGAATAGTCGTCATTGGCGCGCTTGAACCGCTCGGCGACCTCATCCTCTCCGATGCCGGCGGTGACGGTGAAACCGCCGATATAGTCGGCAAGTCCACTCTCGCGCGGCGCGATGAAATCGCTTAGCGCCCCATTGGCGCGGCCTTCGCGTTTTGAAAGTTGCTGGCGCAGCGAATGCAGCTCGGCGATCGGCTCATCACGCACCTCCTCGCCATAAACAAGAATATCGTCGCCTTTTGCGTTCGCCGGCCAGAAACCGAGCACTGCGTTTGCCCTGAACCAGTGCTCGTCCACGATCTTGTCGAGCATGGCGCGCGCATCCTCGTACAAGGAACGCGCGGCCTGGCCGAACTTGACGTCGTCGAGAATGGCCGGGAATTTCCCCGACAGTTCCCAGGTCGAGAAGAACGGCGTCCAGTCGATATAGTCGATCAGTTCCTTGACCGGATAATCGTTAAGCACTTCCGTTCCAATAAATTTCGGCTCCGGCGGTTGATAGGCGCCCGACCAGTCGAGCTTCAGCGCATTGGCGCGCGCCGTTGCAAGCGGCAGCCGCGCCTTGTCCTCCTGCGCACGCGCATGCGCCGCCGCGATGCGGGCATATTCGCCGCGCAGCTCGGCCACATAGCCGGCACGGGCATCGACCGACATCAGCGTCTGCGCCACGCCAACCGCACGACTCGCATCGTTCACATAAACCGTCTGCCCGCGCTTGTAATTGGGATGGATCTTCACCGCCGTATGCACACGGCTGGTCGTCGCGCCGCCGATCATCAGCGGCAGCTCGAAGCCCTGCCGTTCCATCTCGGCCGCCACGTGGCACATCTCGTCGAGCGAGGGCGTGATCAGCCCTGAAAGCCCAATGATGTCGGCCCTTTCATCACGCGCCGTTTCAAGGATCTTGGCCGCCGGCACCATCACGCCGAGGTCGACCACCTCGTAATTGTTGCACTGGAGCACGACCCCGACGATGTTCTTGCCGATGTCGTGCACATCGCCCTTCACGGTCGCCATCACGATCTTGCCGTTCGAGCCCCCGTGCTGCCGTCCGTCTTTGTCCTGCTCCATGAAGGGCATCAGATAGGCGACCGCCTGCTTCATCACACGCGCGGACTTCACCACCTGCGGCAGGAACATCTTTCCCGAGCCGAACAGGTCGCCAACGATGTTCATACCCTCCATCAGCGGACCTTCGATCACCTCCAGTGGGCGCTTCGCGCGCAGACGCGCCTCTTCCACGTCGGCGTTGATGAAATCCGTGATGCCGTGCACAAGTGCATGCGCCAGCCGCTTCTCGACCGGCTGCTCGCGCCAGGCGAGATCGATCTCCCTCGCTTCCAGTCCTGCGCCCTGGAATCTCTTGGCCAGGTCCAGCAATCGCTCGGCTGCGTCTGGACGGCGATCGAGCACGACGTCCTCGCAGGCCTCGCGTAATTCTGGATCGAGATCGTCATAGACCGCTATCTGGCCGGCATTGACGATGCCCATATCCATGCCGGCCTTGATGGCGTGAAATAGAAACACCGAATGCATGGCTTGCCGCACGCGCTCATTGCCGCGGAATGAAAACGACAGGTTCGACACGCCACCAGAGACATGTGCGTGCGGAAGATTTTTCCGGATCCATCGCGCCGCCTCGACGAAAGCCACACCGTAGCCGTTGTGCTCATCCATGCCGGTGGCGACCGCGAAGATGTTCGGATCGAAAACGATGTCTTCAGGCGGGAACCCGGCCTTGTTGACCAGAATGTCGTAGGCGCGCTTGCAGATCGCGGTCTTGCGCTCGAGCGTGTCTGCCTGGCCTTTCTCGTCGAAAGCCATCACGACGACCGCCGCACCGTAGCGGCGCACGGTGCGGGCGTGATCGAGAAAGGCCTGCTCGCCTTCCTTCAGCGAGATCGAATTCACCACCGACTTTCCCTGCAGGCATTTCAGACCCGCCTCGATCACCGAGAACTTCGATGAATCGACCATGACCGGCACGCGCGCGATGTCGGGTTCGGCCGCGATAAGATTGAGGAATGTCGTCATCGCTTGCTCGGAATCGAGCAGGCCCTCGTCCATATTGACGTCGATCACCTGCGCGCCGTTTTCCACCTGCTCCCGTGCGATTGACAGCGCCGTGCCGTAGTCGCCGGCCGTAACCAGCTTGCGGAACTTGGCCGAGCCGGTGACGTTGGTGCGCTCGCCGACATTCACGAAGGGGATTTCCGGCGTAAGCGCGAAGGACTCAAGCCCCGACAGCCGCAGTTGCCGCGGCACCTCGGGAATGGCGCGCGGTTTCTTGCCGGCGATGGCTTTTGCAATGGCGGAGATATGCTCTGGCGTGGTGCCGCAGCAGCCACCGACGACATTCACCAGTCCGGCCTCTGCAAACTCGCCGAGCAGTTCGGCCATGTATTCCGGGCTTTCGTCGTAATAACCGAATTCGTTCGGAAGCCCGGCGTTCGGATAAGCGCACACGAAAGTATCGGCCAGCCGGCCGAGCTCATCGATGTGCGCGCGCATCTCGCGGGCACCCAGCGCGCAGTTGAGGCCGATGGTCACAGGATTTGCGTGCTTGATGGAATTCCAGAACCCGCCCGGCGTCTGACCCGATAATAGACGCCCGGAGCGATCCGTGATGGTCCCTGAGATCATCACCGGCACGTCGACGCCGCGTTCTTCGCAGATCTCGGCGATCGCGAAGATGGCCGCCTTGGCGTTGAGGGTATCGAAAATGGTTTCGATCAGCAGCAGATCGGCACCGCCATCGATGAGCCCGCGCACCTGCTCGCCATATGCGGCGCGCAATTGATCGAAAGTAATGGCGCGGAAGCCGGGATTGGCCACGTCCGGCGAAATCGATGCCGTGCGGTTGGTCGGCCCCAACGCTCCGGCCACGAACCGGCGGCGGCCGTCTTCCTTCTCGGCCCGTGTGGCGGCCTCGCGCGCGAGCGTGGCGCCCGCCTGGTTGAGCTCGTAGGCAATGCCCTCCATGCCGTAGTCGGCTTGCGCGATCGCGGTGGAGGAGAAAGTGTTGGTCGAAACGATGTCTGCGCCCGCCCGGAAATATGCGAGGTGAATGTCGCGCACCGCGTCGGGCCGGCTCAGATTGAGCAGGTCGTTGTTGCCGCGTACCTCGCGATTCCAGGCATCGAAGCGCGCGCCCCGATAGCCTTCCTCGTTGAGCTTGAGCCCCTGGATCATCGTGCCCATGGCGCCGTCGAGCACGAGGATGCGCTGGCGCAGCAGATCCAGAAATGCAGCTCGGGTGCCGGTGTGGGGCGCAGTCACAATAATGACTCCGGATCAGCTGACGGTTTGCACCGCGGGCCGCAGGCCCAGCAGGTGACAGATCGCGAACACGAGATCGGCGCGATTCATCGTGTAGAAGTGGAATGTGGTGACGCCGCGGTCGACGAGATCGAAAACCTGCTCGGCCGCAACCGCCGCGGCTATCAGCTTGCGTGTCGCCGCATCGTTGTCGAGGCCCTGGAACCGTTCGGCGATCCACGCTGGAACCGAAGCGCCGCAGCGCTTGGCAAAGCCGGTCGTCGCCTTGAAGTTCTGCACCGGCAGGATGCCTGGCACGATCGGGATATCGACACCGCGCGCCCGAACACGGTCGAGATATCGGAAATAAAGATCGTTCTCGAAGAAAAACTGGGTAATGGCGCGAGTCGCGCCGGCATCGACCTTGGCCTTGAGCATGTCGATATCGGCCTCGACCGTCGGGCTGTCCGGATGCTTTTCCGGATAGGCCGAGACCGAAATCTCGAAATCGGGCGCGATGCGCTTGATGCCGCCCACGAGATCGGCGGCATTCTGGTAGCCGCCTGGATGCGGGGCATACCGCTCGCCCGCGCCGCCGACCGGGTCGCCGCGCAAGGCAACGAGGTGTCGCACGCCGGCAGCGTGATAGTTTCGCACGATTGCGTTGATGTCGTCGCAAGTCGCGGCAACACAAGTGAGGTGCGCGGCGGGCGTCAGCGGCGTCTCTGCCAGAATGCGCTTGACGGTCGCATGCGTGCGCTCGCGCGTTGTGCCGCCGGCGCCGTAGGTCACCGACACGAAATCGGGGGTGAGCGGCGCGAGACGCTCAATTGACTCCCACAGGATCTTGTCCATCTCTTCGGTGTTCGGCGGAAAGAACTCGAACGATACGCCGATGCGGCGTTTGTCGCCGCGAGTGAACCGACTCAAACGCACCGGACTGTTCATCACGCCACCTCGCGCCGCAGCGGCGTCGCCATCAATGCGCGCGCGTCGCGCGCGAGCCAGAGCGAAACGGCAATCTTGCCTTCGGAGCCGGGCTCGGGCGCGAGCGACGTGTGCATCACAGGATCGAGGCCGGACGCCGTGATCCACTGCATCACCGTGTCGGGCGCGAAGCCGAGGCGCCGGTGCGCGAATTGCTCGCGCAGGAATTCCTGCTCGTGCAGCGCGAAGTCGACGACCAGCAGGCGTCCGCCCGGACGCAGCACACGCGCCGCCTCGCGGATCGCGCGCGCGCCGTCGTCGAGAAAGTGCAGCACCTGATGCAGGATGACGACATCGAAGGAACCGTTGGCGAGCGGCAGGTCGTAGATGTCGCCCTGCCTGACGCTGCAATTTCTAAGCCCCGCCCGCTCGAGGCGATCGCGCGCAAGCAGCAACATGTCGAGCGAGAGATCGAGCCCGAGTCCGCGCTCGATGTCCGGGCCAAACATTTCGAGCATGCGGCCGGTGCCGGTGCCGAGATCGAGCAGCGAGCGGATCGGCCGGTCCGCGAGCGCAGTCTCGATCGCGCCCTCGACCGCCGCGTCGGTGACGTGCAGGCGGCGGATGCGGTCCCACTCGGCGGCATGCTGGCTGAAATAGGTTTGCGCGGCGGCGGCACGCGCGGCGCGCACCGCCGCGAGCCGGCCGCGATCACGCAGCACGACCGGATCGGCCGGGTCGAGCCGCCCGATCAGCATCTGCGCGATGTCGGCGACGCCGCCGCGCTCGCCGAGCCGATAGAACGCCCAGCTTCCTTCGCGAAAGCGGTCAACCAGCCCGGCTTCGGCCAGCAGCTTCAGGTGCCGCGAAATGCGCGGCTGCGACTGGCGCAATATTTTGGTGAGGTCGGAGACCGTGAGATCCGCTTCGGCGAGCAGCGCCAGCACGCGCAGCCGGGTGCCCTCGCCGGCGGCGCGCAGCGCGGCGTGCAGGGAGTCAAAATCGAGCGGCGCCGGACGCATGATGGGATCGATCCCAACTCTTTCACATAAACATATAAGGATATCTTTATGTCAGC
>DATBTA010000082.1:0-3372 GCA_036559505.1 Pseudolabrys sp.
GGTCGCGGCGAAGCTACTGCCGCCGAACGAGACGCCCGATCACGAGTACCCGTTCATTCTCACCACCGGACGCCAGCTTGAACATTGGCACACCGGCTCGATGACGCGCCGCGCCACCGTGCTCGACGCGCTGGAGCCGGCGGCGATTGCGGCAGTGTCACGCGGCACCCTCACCAAGCTCGGCATCAAGCCCGGCGACATGATACGTGTGACAACCCGGCGCGGTACCGTCGAGCTCAATTCGCGGCAGGATGACGGAATTCCGGACGGCGTTGTGTTCATCCCCTTCGCCTATGTCGAGGCGGCGGCGAACATCCTCACGAATCCGGCGCTCGATCCATTCGGCAAAATCCCCGAATTCAAGTTCTGCGCTGCGAAGGTGGAGGCGGCCAGCCCGCGGATGGAAGCAGCCGAATAGCGCGATCACACAATCGAAATGCAGATGGCCGGATTTTTCCGGCCATTTATTTTTGCCGGCAGGAAGGTGTTATTCCGTCCAAATTAGCTGTTTGGCGCGCGACGGCTCTTGACTATATTCCTAAGGTATGTATTCCTAGGATTATCCCGCCCCATTGCCGAGGGGTGTCTGATCAGCGTCTCCAGACGCGGGGCGGGGAGCGGTGGCCGGGGACTATGACCTTGCATCGGAGATGCGGTGCAAGGGCCCGGCGGTCCAAGCCGCAAGCGAGCCCCAGCGCGCCTGCTGCGCGCCCGGGACCCCGCTGGCGACCGTTGTTTGGCCGGCCTCGGTCAGAAGAGGGCCGGCCCGGTCAGGGTCCCGCTCGGTGGACATGTCGCGGTGAAGCCCCAACGGGCAGACGCGAATGAGAAGCGACCACCGGGGCTTGCTTGGGAGCAAACCTATAAACACCGCGCGCGGGACGCCTTGGGTTTGGCGGACTTGCGGCGCGCTTTGCCGATCGCTCGAACCAGAGCGCACGGCGAGCACACAGGACTTCGACAAGCCTCGATGTCGCGAGGCGTCGAGGCCCGCGGGTCCTCTTGGACCCCTGGCGTCCCGCGCGCCCTCGGTTGGGGCGGGCGGCAAAAGGAGCAAAGAAGACGGGCCTGCCCGGGGCCTCGATAAAGAATACGGGCGATGGCGCTTGCGTTGGTGAGATGCTCCGCAAAACAGTCTCAGGTATAACGGTCTCCATGCGCGTGAACGGCAAGCCTTACCGCACAATCTGGCTCGCGGACGATGGCAGAACGGTCCGGATAATCGACCAGACTCTGCTGCCGCACCGGTTCGAGATCGTCGACCTGCGCGATCTGGCGGCCGCCGTAACCGCGATCAAAACCATGCAGGTGCGCGGCGCGCCTCTCATCGGCGCCGCGGCCGCTTATGGCATTTGCCTGGCGATGGCGGAGGACGCGTCGGATCAATCCCTCGATCGCGCTTACGACATGTTGCTGGCAAGCCGTCCGACCGCTGTGAATTTGCGCTGGGCGCTCGATGTCATGCGGTCCCATCTGCGCAATCGCCGGCGGGAGGAGCGTGTCGAAGCGGCTTACCGGCGCGCCGCCGAAATTTGCGATGAGGATGTCGCAATCAATGCTGCCATCGGCGATCATGGCCTGGAACTCTTGCGCAGCGCCGCCGCGAAGAAATCCGGCAAGGATCCGCTCAACGTGCTCACCCATTGCAACGCCGGCTGGCTTGCGGCGGTCGACTGGGGCACGGCCCTGGCGCCGATCTACAAGGCGCACGACAGCGGCATGCCGGTTCATGTCTGGGTCGATGAGACGAGACCACGGAATCAGGGCATGAGCCTGACGGCGTGGGAGCTCGGTCAGCATGGTGTCGCTCACACCGTCATCGCGGACAATGCCGGCGGGCACTTGATGCAGCATGGCATGATCGATCTGGTCATTGTCGGAACGGACCGCACGACGGCGCGCGGCGATGTCTGCAATAAAATCGGCACTTATCTCAAAGCGCTGGCGGCCAAGGACAACCAGGTGCCGTTCTATGTCGCAGTGCCATCGCCATCGATCGACTGGCTGATCGATGACGGTGTCGCGGGCATTCCGATCGAGCAGCGCGATGCATCGGAAATGTCCCGTATCAGCGGACGTCTTCCGGACGGGACGATCGTGCAGGTCGACATCGCACCGGAAGGCAGCGCGATGGCCAACTACGCCTTCGACGTCACGCCCGCGCATCTTGTCAGCGGGCTGGTGACGGAACGCGGGGTCTGCGAGGCCTCACCGCAAGGATTGCGCCGGCTTTTCCCGGAAGGCGCTCGCACGGCCGAGAGAAAAGCGCATGCGTAACCTGTGGTCCGACCGCGACGCGCGAGCCGCGGTCAAAACCTATCGTGCACAGGGCGCCAACGAAGACCTGGCTCTGCGCACATATACGACCCGCCTGCTCGGCGGCGATCCGCGTCTTGTCCAGCACGGCGGCGGCAATACCTCGGTCAAAACCGTCATGCGCGATCCTGCCGGGGAGCCGGCAAAAGTGCTGTGCGTGAAGGGCTCAGGCTGGGATATGGCGACCATCGAGCCGCCGGGTTTGCCTGCGGTGCGGCTTGCTCCGCTGCTGAAGCTCGCCGGTCTCAAGGCCCTCAGTGACGAGGAGATGGTTGCAATCCAGCGCGGGAACCTGCTCGACATTGCCGCACCCAATCCGTCGGTCGAGACTCTGCTGCACGCATTCATACCGCACAAATTCGTCGATCATACGCATGCCAATGCGGTTCTTGCTCTGTGCGACCGGCCTGACGGCATGACGCTCTGCCGGAAAGTCTATGGATCGCGTGCGGCCATCGTGCCGTATGTGATGCCGGGTTTCGCGCTCGCGCTGAAAGCCAAAGAGGTCTTCGATGCCCATCCACAGTGCGAAGGCCTGATTCTGCACAAGCACGGGATCTTCACATTCGGCGGCAACGCGCGCGAAGCCTACGACCGCATGATCAATCTGGTCAGTCGGGCGGAGCGGGCGCTGCGAGGAATGCGGCGGCGGCGCGTATTCGCTGTCAAGCTTCCAAAGACACTCGCGACGGCCACTGACATTGCGCCGTTGCTGCGAGGCCTTGTCAGCAAGCCCGGGCTGCGATTCGTGTTGGCGCATCGTGCAAACGACGATGTGCTCGCCTACGTCAACGGGCGCGAGCTCACGCGTTACAGCCGGCAGGGCCCGGTGACGCCCGACCATGTCATTCGCACGAAGCCGCGCCCCCTGATTTTGCCGGTGCCCGATGTTGCCAGGCTCAGCGCTTTTGCCGCCGCTGGCCGCAAGGCCGTTGAAAAATATCAGGCCGACTACGAACGCTACTTTGCGCGGCACAATGCGCGCGCCATTCCGAAAAAGCGGCCGCTCGATGCGATACCGCGCGTCATTCTGGTGCCGGGCGTCGGACTATTCGG
>DATBTA010000083.1:0-3279 GCA_036559505.1 Pseudolabrys sp.
TGCTCGACTACTGCCGCGCCGCCATGGCCTTTGAACCCGTCGAACAGGTCCGCATCCTCTTCCTCGACAAGAAGAACCTCCTCATCGCCGACGAGGTGCAGGGCAGCGGCACCGTCGACCACACGCCGGTCTATCCGCGCGAGGTCGTCAAGCGTGCGCTCGAATTGTCGGCGACGGCGTTGATCCTCGTGCACAACCACCCGTCGGGCGATCCGACGCCTTCGCACGCCGACATTGAAATGACGCGCACAATCGTCGAGGTCGCAAAGCCATTAGGTATTGCAGTGCACGACCATATTATTGTGGGACGCGACGGCCATGCCAGTTTCAAGGGGCTCAAGTTGGTCTAGGCTGATAGCCTGCAATTGTGTGACGGCTGTTCTGATTCCGGTACCAGAACAGCGAGCCGGTGACGGCCAGATTTGCAAGTCCGGCGAGCGCGGCGTTGCCGTAAGGCAGCAGGTAGGCCGCCGTGAGGTCATAGAAGTAGCCAGCCTGATAGCTGCCGAGCCCCATACCGATCCACGCCATCGTCGACACGATCGCTATGGCCGTACCGCTGATTCGCAACGGCGCCGCTTCACGGGCGCAGATCAGCAGGCAGGTCATCACGCCGGCAAAACCGAATCCGAAAAGAACCGACAACTGGAAAAGAACCATGATGTCCTTCGTTTGCGTGAACCAGAACACCACTGACGTCTGTGCCAATGACGCGAGGAAATACGCGGGCAGACCTCCGGTGCGATCAGCCAGCCAGCCAAAGAACAGGCGGCCAAAAACGCCGGCAATCATCAGCGACAACAGAAGGCCGGCAGCAGTCTGCGGACTGCATCCGAGATCTATACCCAGCGGTATCAGGTGCACCAGCGGGACAGCCATGCAGACGCAGCAAAAGAATCCGGCCACCGAAAGCCAGGCAATACTGATTTTGTGTGGCACGCCCCACTGATTGCCGTCCGACCGCCTGGCTCCTTCCGGCGAATGTCCAGCGGCTGGCGGCGGCTTCAGCAAAAACAACAGTGGCAACAGGATCAGAAGGTAGCCCACACCGACGTAGAGTGCCGCGTCACGCCAGCCGACTTCGGTGATCAAAAGGCGAGTAATATACGGCACGGCGCCCTGCCCGATCGCCCCACCGGCGGTCACGATACCAATCGCGAACCCCTTGCGTCGGTCGAACCAAAGACCAGCGATGGCGACCATCGGAGCAAACAACGGGGCAAAGCCAACTGCGCCGATCAGAAAGTAAAGGAGATAAAGCACCCACAGATCGCTCTGCCAGCGCAAGGCAATCAGTCCAAACGAAATAGCAAAAGCCCCAAGGTATCCGACCTTACGGGCGCCGATACGATCGGACAGACCGCCCCAAACGATGCCGCCGATGGCGCAGCCGACAGTCAAGAGCGTAAAGGCCATCGAGATATCGGCGCGAGACCATCCGAATTCCTGCTCGAACGGCTTCATGAAAACCGAGATGGTGCTGTTCGTGCCGAATCCCAGCGTCAGGCAGATCGTCGCCACGCCGACAATTACCCAGCCATAGGGCCGCTCGGCCAATTGGTCATTCCCAACGGTGCTCAAAGTATCGCTCTCCTCGGGTCCATGGCTGGATCCACTTGGAGGAAAGTGCCCCAATCGCGGGCGCGATACCTGTAGGATTGCTTGATTTGCCCCTGAGATCGCCTTGATTTATTGCCCGGAGCCGGACGGTTTTTCCGAAACTCGCCGGAATCCGCGTTGCAGGGGCAACACGAACGGACTGGCGCGCGGGCGGGTTGAGATTACTGCCGCACCAGCGTGATCTGGTCCGCGGTCTCGGGCATGCGCCGCCACGTCGTCCCGTCGACCTCCTCGAAGCGCCACGGATTGCCGCGCGACGGCAAAAGCATCAGCTCGTCGCGGTCAATCCGCCATTGCGTTAAATTGACCCGCGCAATGGCGGCATCGCAGCCGGGCTTGACGGTCACAGCCATGTTTTCGCCTGCCTTGGTCATTGCCAAGGTCAGCAGGCACACAGGCGCGCCTCCCCTGCGCACGATCGCCCAATCGCCGGCGACCTGTTCGGCGGGTTTCGGCGGCGCGGCGGCAGCGGCCGCGTTCTGGAGAAAGAGAACGCCGACGCCGGGCGTCGGCGCCTCGAAGATACCGTCTTCGACCTCGCTGAACTCGACAATTGAACGCCCGCGCGCATCCACGAAATACAGCAGGTCGTTGTCAGGAAATCGCCAACCCGCGATCTCCTTCACGATCGGGAAAACATTGACGCAGTTGGCGTCGAATTCGATCTTGAGACCGGCCGGGCCCGGCTCACCCTTCAGCGTGGCCGTGCACGTGCGATCGCGATCGGCATTCGAGAATTCCCAGCTGCCGACAACACGCTTGGCGGACTCACCGAGTTGCGAAGGCGCCTGCGCCGACGCGGTGCCGGCAAGGCAGAGCGCGATGAACCCGATGGTGCTACGCGTCACAATCATCCAACACCCGCGCAAGGCGGTTGCGTTACGAACGCTTCGGCGGCCACGGTGTTTCCGACACGGGCGTCAATGGCGGCTTGCCGGCCGCCCAAGCCAGAATGTTGTCGACCACGAGCTGATCCATCGCCGCACGCGTGACCTCGGTGGACGAGCCGAGATGGGGAAAGAGCACGATGTGGTCCATCTCGATCAGTTCCTTCGGCACGTGCGGCTCTTTGGCAAAAACGTCGAGACCGGCGGAATAGATCGTGCGGTTTTTCAGGGCCTCGATCAAGGCAGGCTCATCGACCACCGAGCCGCGCGCCATGTTGATGACAACACCGCGCGGGCCAAGCGCCTTCAGCACCTCAGCGTTGATCATATTCTGGGTCGAGGGGCCTCCAGGCACGATCACCATCAGCGTGTCCACGTCGCGCGCCATGTCGAGAAGCTTCGGGTAGTATTTGTACGTCACTCCCGACTGCGGATTGCGGCTGTGATAGACGACCGGCACGCCGAACGCCTCGAGCCGCCGGGCGATGGCCTTGCCGATCCGGCCCATTCCGACCATGCCGACGGTGCGATCGCGCAACGTTGCCTTGGTGAGCGGATAGTGTCCCTGCGGCCATTTCCCGGCGCGCAGAAAGCGCTCGGATTGGGGAAATTCGCGCAAGGTGCAAAGCAGCAGGCCGATTGCTGTATCCGCCACTTCTTCGTTGAGAACGTCGGGCGTATTGGTGACGACGATCCCGTGAGCGCCGGCCCATTTGGCGTCGATATGATCGTAGCCGACGCCGAAGCTCGATACCTGCTCGAGCTTGGGAAA
>DATBTA010000084.1:0-13270 GCA_036559505.1 Pseudolabrys sp.
GCCGCGCTCTACGTACACTTCGGCATCAGTCCGTGGCTGGGCCTGCTGGCGGCAGTTTTGATTGCAGCGTTGGCCGGCGCTTTTCTCGGGTTTCTCGCATTTCGGTTCCGCATTGGCGGGGTTTACTTCGCGATCCTCACCATCGCGGTTGCCGAATTTGCGCGCGTTGGATTTGACCACCTGAGCTGGACGAATGGCTCCGCCGGACTGTTTTTGCCAGTCGCGCAATATGCCCACAACGACCTCTGGCACCTGCGCGGGCATCCGGTCATGTTTTACTACCTGCTCCTGGCTGCAATTGTGCTGGCATTCATCGGCTCGCGCCTGCTTCTGAAAAGCCGGGTCGGCTATTTCTGGCTGGCGATCCGGGAGGATGAAGAGGCGGCCCGCTCGGCCGGCATCGACACGTTTCACTACAAAATGCTTGCCGTGGTCATCTCCGCCGGCATGACCGCTTTTGCCGGCGTGATGTTCGCGTTCTATTACAACAACCTGTTTCCCGAGCAGGTGTTCAATATCTCCCAGTCGATTCTGATCATCCTCGGGCCGATCATCGGCGGCGTGGGCACGCTGTTCGGGCCACTTTTAGGAGCGTTTTTGCTCGAGTTCGTGGCGGAAGGGCTGCGAACTTTGCTTGCATGGGCCAATATCGATCTACCGGGAAGCAACCAGATTTTTTTCGGGCTTGTGCTGTTGGCGGTGGTCATTGCGATGCCTGAAGGGGTCTGGCCCTGGCTTGCGCGCCGGTTCGGCCTTTCGGAGCGCAAACAATGAGCGCGCTCCTGACAGCCATCGACGTTGGTAAGCGATTTCGCGGACTTGTTGCCGTGGATCGCGTGAATTTAGAAGTCGCCGAAGGTGAGATTTTTGCCGTGATCGGCCCCAACGGCGCCGGAAAGACTACGCTGTTCAACATGATCGCCGGCGTGCTCGCGCCGGATACCGGCACGATCACATTTGCAGGCGAGCGTATTGATGGTCTCACGTCCGACAAGATCTGCAGGCGTGGCATCGGCCGCACATTTCAGATCGTGCGGCCATTTCCCGCTCTCACCGTGGAGGACAACGTTGTCATCGGCGCGCTGCTGCATCGCCAAGACGTCGATGACGCACGCGAACACGCCCGCGATGTGCTGCGCCGGCTTGATTTATACGTTAAGCGCAATCAGACGGCTTCCTCGCTGACACTGCCTGATCGGAAGAGGCTGGAGCTTGCGCGCTCGCTCGCTACAGACCCGAAGCTGCTTTTGCTTGATGAGGTAATGGCGGGCCTGCGGCCGATGGAAGTCGACGTGGTCGTGGCGACTCTGCGCGAGCTCAATCGCGAGACCGGGCTTACCATCCTGTTGATTGAACATGTGATGCGGGCCGTGATGGCGCTCGCCGCGCGGATCCTCGTACTTCATCACGGTGCGGCGATTGCGGAGGGCGCGCCGGACGCGGTGGTGCGGAACCCCGCTGTCATCGACTCTTATCTCGGTGCGGAGGCCGTCGGCTGATGCTCAGCGTCGAAAATCTTGATGTGTACTACGGAGACGCGCAGGCGCTCGACAATATCGGGCTCGAGATCGAGCAGGGTGCGATCGTTACGATCGTGGGTGCCAATGGTGCCGGCAAGAGTTCGCTCATCCGCACCATAGCCGGAATGCACAAACCTTCGCGCGGCCGCATCCTTTATCGGGGTACGGACATAACCGGATGGCCAAGCTACAAGGTCTGCAATCTCGGTATCGGCCAGGTTGCGGAGGGAAGGCAGGTATTCCCGACGCTCACTGTCGCCGAAAATCTTGCGATGGGTGCTTTGGTGCCGCGCGCCCATGCCGGGCGAGAACGCAATCTCGACCGTGTCTATGCAATGTTTCCGGTCCTGGCCGAGCGCCGGCATCAGGCGGCCGGAACGCTCTCGGGCGGCGAGCAACAGATGCTCGCGATCGGGCGTTGCCTGATGGGCGATCCGGAGCTCATCATGTTCGATGAGCCATCGCTCGGGCTTGCGCCCGCGGTCGTGCAAAGCGTGCTCACCACCGTGCGCGATCTCAACCGCGACGGCCTCACCTGCGTGCTGGTCGAGCAGAACGTCGCAGTCTCGCTGAAGCTCGCGAGCCACGCTTATGTGCTGGAAAACGGCCGCATCACGCTTGCGGGATCGGGCGAGCAACTGCTCCGCGATGACCGCGTCCGTCAGGCCTATCTCGGGTTATAGCCGGACTATTTCAGCGGCTGTCCGATGGTGACGGAGAGCTTGCCGACGCCTTCGACCTCGCACTCGATCTTGTCGCCGGCAACTGTGGCCGCAACGCCGGAGGGCGTTCCGGTCATGATCACATCGCCGGCTTCAAGCGCAACCATTTCCGACAACTTCGATATCGTCTCCGGCACGTTCCAGATCATCTGGTCGAGGTCGCCATCCTGACGCACCTTGCCGTTGACCTTGAGGACAATCTTGCCCTTGGCCGGATGACCGATCTTGCTTGCCGGCATCAAGGGTCCGCATGGCGCCGAGCTGTCGAATGCCTTGCCGACCTCCCAGGGCCGCTTCACGTCGCGCGAGGCAATCTGCAGGTCGCGGCGGGTGAGGTCGATGCCGACCGCGTAGCCGAAGATGCAGTCATTCGCTTTGGCGACGGGGATATTGCGGCCGCCGCTTTTCAGCGCGACCACCAACTCGACTTCGTGGTGCATGTCCTTCGTGAGCGAGGGATACGGGACGGTGCCCCCATCGGGAACGATCGCATCGGCAGGCTTCGCAAAGAAAAACGGCGGGGCGCGCTCGTCCTGGCCCATCTCGCGGATGTGCTCGATATAGTTACGCCCGACGCACCAGATGCGACGAACCGGAAAGACCTTGTCGGTCCCCGCGACCGCGATCGTGGCCTGGGGCGGGGGCGAAATGACGTAGCGGCTATCGGACATGTCTATTGGCCGTTGGATTTTCTTGCTGATGGAGGATGCCCGGCCGCGCGAGACGGCTGCCGGGTGAAAGACGGCTGTGCGTATCAGGTGAAGTGCGCCGCCGTCAACCGCGCCAGGTTACGATGACGCAACAGCGACGACCGGGCTATCTGGCTCCTGTGTCTTGAGCTGCAGCCTGTAGAAGGATGCATAGCGGCCGTCCTTGCGGAGCAATTCGTCATGACGGCCGGACTCGACCGCGCGCCCATCCTCCACGACATAGATCCTGTCGGCGTGCGATACCGTGTGCAGCCGGTGTGCGATCGCCAGTGTCGTGCGGCCCTGGCAGAGATGTTCCATGGCCTCGCGCACCTGCAGCTCGGATTCCGAGTCGAGCGCAGCAGTGGCCTCGTCCAGCAGGATGATCGGCGCATTTTTGATGAGCGCGCGTGCAATGGCGACCCGTTGCCGTTGCCCCCCGGACAGTTGCAGGCCGTGTTCGCCGACCGGGGTATCGTATCCGCGCGGAAATGACAGGATGAAATCGTGGGCATAGGCCGCTCTAGCAGCGGCGACGATCTCATCGTCGCTGGCGCCGGGTTTTCCGAAAGCAATGTTTTCCCGGATCGTGCCGCGAAACAGAAACACGTCCTGGCCGACATAGGCAATGTGCTGGCGCAACGAGCGGCGCGACACCTTCGAAATGTCCTGACCGTCGATTGTGATAAGGCCGCGTTCGTTCTCGTAGAATCTCAGAAGCAGATTGAACACGGTCGATTTCCCGCCCCCCGAGGGGCCAACCAGAGCCGTGAGCTTGCCGGCCTCGGCCACGAAGGACATGCCGCGCAGGACCGCCTCGTCGGCGCGATAGGCGAAGTGTACGTCCTTGAATTCAAGCCGCGCGGTCGTGGGCTGCAGGTCGGGCTTGTTGTCGTCGGGCGCCTCGCTCGGCGGGCTGTCAATGACCTCGAACAGGACACGCACACCGACCAATGCGCTATTGAGCTCGATATTGAGCCGGGCAAGCCGCTTTGCCGGCTCATAGGCCAGCAAAAACGCTGTAATGAAGGAGAAAAACTGGCCCGGCGTGGCGCCCGTATCGATCACGCGATAGCCGCCATAGGTGATGGCAATCGCAATGGCGCATCCGCCAAGAGTTTCCATCAAAGGGCTGGCGCGATTGGACACGCGAGCCATCTTGTTGGCCTCGTGCTCGACCGCTGCGACGTTCCGGTCGAAACGCTCGCGCATGGTGTCTTCGAGGGTGAAGGCTTTCACGATGCGGATTCCTTGCAGCGTTTCCTGCAAGGTTTCGATGATGCGCGTCCCGCCGTGAAACTGGGTACGGGCGATCGAATAAATACGCCGGATCAATTTGCGAAGAACGAAGAACGCGGGAGGAGCCACGACAAAGCTGAAGAACGACAGCAGCGGATCCTGTACCACCATCACCGTTACTAGTCCGATCAGCGAGAGCAGGTCGCGTCCAACCGAGGTAATGAGCAGATTGATGACTTGCGTTGTGGCCGCGGCGCCGGTCGAAAGACGGGCGATGAATTCGGTCGAATGGCGGTCCGAGAAGAAGCCGAGCCCTTCGGTAAGCAGCTTCGAAAAAACCGCGCGCTGATTGTCCGCGACAATTCGATTGCCGATGCGTGACAGCATCACGCTGTGGCCGTATGTGGCGACGCCTTTCACCGAAAACAGGACGACAGTGATTGCGCCAAGAACGATGATTCCCGGCAGGCTCCGATTAACGTAAGCCTGGTTGATCACGTCCCCGATCAGGTAGGCGCTGAATGCGGTGCAGCCGGCCGACACCGCCATCAAGGTGAACGCGATCGCATATTTGCGCCAATGCACCAGGCCCTGTTCCGTTAGCAAACGCCGGATCAGGGGCAGGGCACGGTAGCGCTCTTCGGCGATGGGCAGGTTGCGTTCGTTCATCCGCCCTCTGTCGGGCTGTTAATAGGACACTGTCGGGCAGGGATGAGCGTTTCCTTGCCTGTCAGCAAAGAAATTTTCAAGCCAAAACTCGGGAAATTGGCGGAATCCGCCTGCGCAGGGCTTTAATCAGGCCACCGCACTCTTTCGTCGGGCCGCTAGCTGCTTTTCCCATGCGAGTGCATGGGCAACGATCGTATCGAGGTTCTGGAATTGCGGGCGCCACGACAAGGCGGAGCGGATGCGATCTACGTTGGCCACAAGCGAGGGCGGATCGCCGGGACGGCGGCCTGACGTCTCCACCGGAAAATCCCGGCCGCTCGCGCGCCGCACGGCTGCAATCACATCGAGAACAGAAGAGCCGTGGCCGTATCCGCAATTGAACGTCGCACTCGCGCCGCCGTTGCGCAAATAAGCAAGCGCTGCTGAATGCGCCTTGGCAAGATCGCTGACATGAATGTAGTCGCGGATACAGGTGCCATCCGGCGTGGGATAATCGGTCCCGAATACGTTCATTTTTGGCCGCTTGCCGATTGCAGTCTCGCACGCAATCTTGATCAGATGCGTTGCGGCCGGCGTTGCCTGCCCGGTGCGCAATTTGGGGTCTGCGCCGGCGACATTGAAATAGCGAAGCGCGACGAAACGAAGGCCATGCGCCTTGGCGGCATCGTGAAGCATGATTTCGGACATCAGCTTCGACGTGCCGTAAGGCGAAATCGGAACAGTCGGTGCGTCCTCGCGCACGGGTGCGTCACTCGCATTGCCGTACACAGCGGCGGTCGACGAGAAGATGAATTCGCGGACACCGGCCTTGATGGCAACGTCCAGCAGGGCGCAGGTATTCATTGTGTTGTTGCTGTAGTACCCGAGAGGGTCGGTGACCGATTCCGGAACGACGATCGATGCGGCAAAGTGGATGATCGCGCTGACGCGATAGTGAGCGATGACCTCGCCAACCAGCGGCCGATCGCCCGTGCTGCCTGCAACGAAGGGAACGGATGTCGGAATCAGGAACCGGAAACCGGTCGACAGATTGTCGAGCACGACGACGGGCTCGCCCGCATCGGCGAGTTCGTGCACCATGTGGCTACCGATGTAGCCGGCGCCTCCCGTCACCAGAATTGTCATTCCATTGCCCCTTGCGCGTGCGGCAATCTGCCGGCCGACAGTAAAAACTGCGTCTTGATCGCGCCACCCGATGGCATGGTTATGGCGGCCATCCTTAATGACCGGTATATGAGTGCCACAAACGCATCATGCCCGACGTCCTTTTCATCAAGACATCTTCGCTCGGCGATGTAATTCATCATATGCCGGCCGTTATCGACGCCCGCAAGGCGCGTCCGGAGACGGCCTTTACCTGGCTCGTCGAGGAAGCCTTCGCACCGCTCGTGCGCCTCCACCCCGCGGTCAGCCACGTGATCCCGGTCGCATGGCGGCGCTGGCGAAACTCACTGTATGCGCCGTCGACCATGAGCGAGATTGCCGCCAGCCTGCGCACCATCCGTGGCCGGCATTTCGATGACGTCGTCGATACGCAGGGACTTTTGCGTTCCGCATTGATCGCGCGTGCGGCGCGGGGACGGCGTCACGGCTACGATTCGTCCAGCATCCGCGAGCCGCTGGCATCGGCATTCTATGATGTGCGGTACCGGGTCAGCCGCGACTTGCACGCAGTCGAGCGCAACCGTGCTCTGAGCGGGCTTGCCCTTGGTTATTCGCCGCAAGGCGCACCGGATTTTGGTTTCGACCGCGCGCGGTTTTCACGGACAGGGTCGCGTTATGGACTGTTGCTTCACGCCACCGCTCGGCCGGAGAAACTTTGGCCTGAAGAGCATTGGACTTCGCTCGGGAGAATGCTCGACCGGAACACCGAACTGCGATTGCCGTGGGGCACCGATCTGGAGCGCGCACGCAGCGAGCGCATCGCCGCTGCGGTTCCCGGTGCGCGCGTCGAAGAGCGCAGGCCGCTCGACCAGGTCGCGGCATTGATCGCCGGCGCGCAGTTTGTGGTCGGCGTGGATACAGGACTGTTGCACCTTGCCGCAGCCCTGGGCGTTCCGCTGGTCGCGATCTTCACCGGCAGTCGGCCAGGCCTGACGGGGCCGGCCGGCAGTGGGCCCATCGCCATACTCGGTACTGACGGAGCGCCGCCGGCGGTCGACGCCGTGATCGAGGCGGTTGGGACAGTCGTCCGCTAACGGTGATTTTTATGCCGCGCCCGTGCGAAGGAGATCGTGCACGTGGATGATTCCGACCGGCTTGCCGGCCTCGACGGCGAACAGCGCGGTCACCTTCATTGAATTGAGGATATCCAGCGTCTCGCTCAGGAGCTGGTCGGGCCGCACCGACTTCGGGCTACGGGTCATGACGTCGTCGACATGCACATCGAGGAGATCGTTGCGCATGTGCCGCCGCAGGTCACCATCGGTGATGATGCCGGTCAGCAGCCCGCGCCCATCCACGATTCCGACACAGCCGAACCCCTTGGTGGTCATCTCCAGAATGGCGTCGGACATGCGGGTGCCGAGCGGCATTAGCGGCATCGTCGTGCCGGTGTGCATGATATCGCGCACGGTCTTGAGCAGCGTGCCGAGCTTGCCGCCGGGGTGCAGGAGGCCGAAGTCGACCGCTGTGAAACCATGGCTTTCAAGAAGGGCGATCGCCAGCGCATCGCCAAGGGCAAGCTGCATGAGCGAAGACGTCGTCGGCGCGAGATTGTGCGGGCAAGCCTCGCGCGCCTGCGGCAACACAAGAACCACATCGGCGACTTTGGCGAGCGCGCTGTCGGCGATGGCCGTGATCGCAATGAGCTTGATACCGTAGCGCCGGGAATAGTCGGTAATATTTTTCAGCTCTGCCGTCTCGCCCGACCATGACAGCGCAAGAACAACATCGTTGTTGGCGATCATTCCCAGGTCGCCGTGGCTCGCTTCGCTGGGGTGGACAAAGAAAGCAGGGGTGCCGGTCGATGCCAAAGTCGACGCAATCTTGCGTGCGACGTGACCGGATTTGCCCATGCCTGTCACGATCACCCGGCCTTGCGCGCCGCGGATAGTATCGACGGCAACAGCGAAGGTGTGGCCAAGTCCGTCGCGCAACGCAGCTTTAAGGGCGTCGACGCCGCTACCCTCGGCTTCGAGCGTGCGCAAAGCCGATGCGATCGCATCCTGCGCGCGGTCAGTCGTCGTTTGGACGGGCTTCGGTGTTGCCATATCGCTCTGATAGCATGGAAAGTACGTTCCGTCAGGATTGCAGCGGCCAATTTCGTTAACGTGCATCCGATGGGCGCACTATTTTACGCCGCTTTTCCCCCCGGCAAGGACCTGTTTCACGGTCGCAAGCACGTCGCCGACAGCAACATCGTCCGTGCGCCGATGGCGGACCGCGTCATTGCCCTCGCTGCGCGCGCGCTGCCGCGCTTCATCGTCGCCCGGCGGTTCCAGAATTGCGGCAACCGGATTGAGCGGCTTCCAATGCCAGGGACTGGTCGGTCCGAAGATTGCCACCGTCGGGATTCCAATTGCCGCCGCTACATGCATCAACCCGGAATCGTTTGTCACCGAAATGTCGGCCGCGGCGAGCGCCAGAATTGCGTTGCGCAAGTCCGATCCGGTGAGGTCACGCACACGATCCCCGGCCGCCGCCAAGATTGTTTTCGCCAGCGGAGTCTCCGACGGTCCCCCGAGAATCCAGATCGATGCGCCGTCCATAGAGAGTGCCTTGGCCAATTCGGCGTAATGAGCGACCGGCCACGCTTTTCCCGCACCAACAGCACCCGGGGACAGCGCCACGATCGGCCGGCCTTCTCCTGCAAGCCGTTGCTCTGCGAGCCACGTTTGCACGTCGTGTGCCGGCACTTTCAGCTCGGGTAACGGCCACTCGGCCGGCAGCGGAACATCTTTCGGCAGGGCCAGCGCGCCCATCTGGTCGATCATGCGCGGCAGCTTGCGTTCGCCGAAGCGAATGTCGTTGAGCAGGCCAAAGCGGACCTCTCCGGCGAAACCGGTCCGCACCGGGATTCCGGCGAGCCATGGCGCGAGCGCCGCCTTCCACTTGCGCGACATGACCAGCGCCTGTCCGTATTTTCCTTTGTGCAGCTGATCTGCGAGCTGGCGCTGTCCTGCGACTCCAAGACGGCGACGGGGCAGGTCAGCGACGATTGTCCTGCGAATCCCGGGCATGTAGTCGGCGAGCGGCGCGCACAGGGTGCTGCTGACGATATCGACGGCCCGGTCAGGATTCTGCGCGTGCAGCAGCCTGACGACCGAATGGCAGCGGACGAAATCGCCGATCCAGACGAAAGGGATGATCACCACCGGAGCAGGGGTTTGATTGAACTCGTGACTCATGGCTCCCGCGCCGCATGTCCCCGAAGCGCCCCAATGCCGGGGCGGGCAAAGCAGGGCGTTACCCTGCGTACCAGCGACATGTCCAGTCGCGATTTTTACCCTGTTGTGAGCGTTTTGCAGACCTAAACGGCATATGATTGCGCCCGGCCGCTGACTGGGGCAAAGGTTGCCGCTAAGTCCAATCGCCGGCGAGGGGTAGAATGTTTTTAGTCACCGGTGGGGCCGGATTCATCGGGTCGAACATCGTCGCCAGCCTCAATGAGGCGGGCTCGACCGACGTCGTGGTCAGCGACCTGCTTGGCGGCGACGACGCCAAATGGCGCAATCTTGCCAAGCATCAGGTCGTGGATCTTGTGCCGCCTGCCGAGCTCGCGCGTTGGATTGAGAAGCGCAAGCTCGATGCCGTCATCCACATGGGCGCGATCTCCGACACCACCGCGACGGACGGCGACCTGGTGATGGAGAATAATTTCCGTCTCTCGCTCAGGCTCCTCGACTGGTGCACGCTGACGCGCACACCGTTCATCTACGCGTCTTCAGCCGCGACCTACGGCGACGGCAGCCATGGGTTCGACGATGACTGGTCGCTTGAGGCGTTGCGGAACCTCAAGCCTATGAATCTTTACGGATGGAGCAAGCATCTGTTCGATCTTGCGGTGGTCGATCGCTGCGTGAAGAAAGAAAAAATGCCGCCGCATTGGGTCGGGCTGAAATTTTTCAACGTTTACGGCCCTAACGAATATCACAAGGGGCACATGGCGAGCGTTCTTGCCAAAGTCTTTGACCTGGCAAAGTCGGGCCAGCCAGTGAAGCTGTTCAAGTCGCACCGTGACGGTATCTCCGATGGTGACCAGCGCCGCGACTTCATTTATGTAGACGATGCGGTTTCCGTCCTGCGGTGGCTGCTGGAGGCAACAGGCATCAATGGAATTTTCAATGTCGGCACCGGAAAGGCGGAGAGTTTCCGCGACATGATCGGTGCCATGTTCAAGGCGTTGGGTAAGCCGGCGAATATCGAATACGTCGATATGCCTCCGGCGATCCGCGGACAATATCAATACTTCACCGAGGCTCGGGTCGAGCGGTTGCGTCGCGCCGGATATAATGCCGGTTTTACGCCGCTCGAAGCGGCCGTCGGCCAATACGTTACCGGCTATCTCGACCGCGACGACCGCTACCGGTAGGGCCATGTACGATTTCGATAAACACCTTTCGGCGCTCGCCAGGCAGACGGTTCTCTGCGTCGGCGACCTGATGCTGGACGAATTCGTCTACGGCGACGTATCGCGCATCTCGCCGGAAGCGCCGACGCCGGTGATTGCGGTAAAACGCACCGAGTTGATGATCGGAGGCGCCGGCAATGTCGCGCGCAATCTCGTGGCGCTTGGCGCGCGCTGCATATTCGTCGGAGCGGTCGGCGACGATGAGGCAGGCAGCGCCCTGACTAAGGCGCTGGGCACTCATCCATTGATCGAATTTTATCTGGTGATCGAAGGCAAGCGGCAAACCACCCGAAAAGTTCGCTTCGTCTCCGAGCACCATTCGACGCACCTTTTGCGCGCCGATTGGGAAACACCGTCCGCTGTCGATGCCGGCAGCGAGGATGCGCTCATCGGGCATGTCATCAAGGCGATGCCGCGGGTGGGCGCGGTCGTGCTGTCCGACTATGCCAAGGGGGCGCTGACGCCACGCGTCGTTCGTGCGGTGATCGACGCGGCTAACGAACGCGGCAAGCCGGTCGTGGTCGATCCGAAGGGCCGCGATTACGGGATCTATCGCGGTGCGACCTTGATCACGCCAAACCGGCAGGAGCTTGCCGACGCGACACGCATGGCAGCAGGCACCGATGATGAAATAGCGACAGCCGCAGGCGAGCTGCGCGACGCTCTGGGTACGCGGGCTGTGCTCGTAACACGTAGCGAAGCCGGCATGAGCCTCGTGGGCAAAGGCGCGCCGGTGCACGTGCCTGCCTATCCGGTGCGCGTACGGGATGTTTCAGGCGCCGGCGATACGGTCGTAGCCGTGGTCTCGGCGATGCTGGCGATGCAGGCCGATTTCGAGGCTGCCATGCGTGCGGCTAATGCGGCCGCTGCCGTGGTTGTCGGGAAGCGCGGCACCGCGACGGCATCAGTCGCCGAATTGCGGTCGCGGATTTTGCCTGCGGCGACACTCGCGCCCGAAGAGAAGATCGTGTTCGACTGGAACGTTCTCGACGATCACTTGTCCGACTGGCGCAAGCAGGGCCTTCGGGTCGGCTTCACCAATGGCTGCTTCGATCTGTTGCACCCGGGCCACGTCAAATTGCTGGCCGGCGCGCGCGCGACCTGCGATCGGCTGGTCGTCGGTCTCAACGGCGACGGCTCGGTGGCCAGGCTCAAAGGAGCAGGTCGCCCGGTGCAGCCGGTGCAAGCGCGTGCCGAAGTGCTGGCGGCGCTCGAAGCCGTCGATCTCGTTGCGGTGTTCGAGGAAGACACGCCGGAGAAGCTGATCGCGCGCGTTAAGCCGACGGTGCTGGTCAAGGGCGCCGACTATACCCGCGAGCAGGTCGTCGGTCGGGAAATCGTCGAAGCGCTAGGCGGCGAGATCATCCTGATCGATCTGGTGCCCGGCCACTCGACCAGTTCGATGGTGGAGCGTACGCGCGCACCGAAAACGCGCTCGGGCTGAAAGTTTCGACCTTGGCGCGCTTTTCGTCCGACCAGGAAACGCGGCTGGTGGCCGCCTTCTTCGGAAATATCAAAGGCTATTACGTCGAGGTCGGCGCCAACGATCCGCGTGAGCGCTCGCAGACCTGGCATCTGGAGCAGCAGGGCTGGACCGGGGTGCTCGTCGAGCCGCAGCCGGATCTCGCGTTGACGCTGCGCGCCGAACGCAAGGGCAAAGTTTTCGCCGCCGCCTGCTCGTCACCTGCCAAGGCCGGGCAGGAGTTGCCGCTATACGTCGCCGGACCGCTATCCTCGCTCGACCGGCGCAGCATGGCACCGGGTGCCACCCCCGAAAAAGTTATCCGCGTGCCTGTCCGCACTCTCGACAGCATTCTTGAAGAGGCAGGCAGTCCCGCTGCGTTCGATTTTCTGTCGATCGATGTCGAAGGACACGAGATCGAGGTGCTGCAAGGGCTCGACCTTGCGCGGTGGCGCCCGCGCCTCATCATGATCGAGGACCATGTCGCGGACCTGTCAAAACATCGATATCTGAACGGAGCCGGCTACCGCATCATCCGGCGGTACGAGAACAACGGCTGGTATGTGCCTCGCGATTCCGCGGTCGCCTGCCGTTGGGCCGACCGCTGGGAAATCCTGCGCAAATATTATCTGGCATTGCCGTTTCGAATGCTGCGCAATCTTTCGCGGCAGATACGCAAGCCTGTCAGGGGCTAGTCTCGCGCCGGATTGCTTGGCTTTCCGGGGGCTTCCAACCTTGTGCCTGCTCGTAGCGCTTCGCGTAGCGATAAAAAGTGCCCTCGAAATTCCCCAAGGCGATGACAAAGCCGGCCCAGCCGTCGATGAACCCGAGCTTGAATATATAGTGTTTCAGGAACGACCAGATGCCGTGCCCGAGGGCGCTTCCCATCGAGACCCGTTTATGCGCGAGCTTCGGCACGCCGAGTGTTGAGTAGCGGTTCATCTTGTTGATGACTTCCTCGAGATTGCGGAACGGGAACTGCCAGACCGCATTTTTCAACCTTCCGACTGACCGCCTGCCGACGACTTCGTAGCCTTCGTGCACGGGCTCGAGCGTGTAGCGGATGCTGCCTTTGCGGAAAAGCTGCGGCTGACGGAAATTCGGATACCACCCCGATCCCTTGATCCAGCGGCCCATCATGTAGCTGCGTCGGGGCACCATATAGATGTCGTGCGGCGGCGAAGCTGCCAGCAACGCCAGAATCTCATCGCGCACTGCTTTGGTGCAGCGCTCGTCGGCATCAAGGCTGAAAATCCACTCGAACTGGCAGGCTTCGAGCGCACGGTTGCGCAGATCTCCAAACCCCCTGAACGGCACATCCACGACACGAGCGCCAAGCGCGCGCGCGATCTGGGCGGTGCGATCGACGCTGAAGGAATCGACGACAACGACTTCGT
>DATBTA010000085.1:0-6975 GCA_036559505.1 Pseudolabrys sp.
GCAAGTGCGAAGAAAAATAGCGCCCATCGCCAGGTCAGCTTGCGCCAGCCTTCTTCCCGCAGATGAAAGACGGAATCGAACACGATTCCGAGTAAAGGTTTGCCGAACAGGAGTCCGCCCACCAGCGTTCCGCCGAACAGAACGTAAATGATCGTCGGCTTGAGCTTGATGAACAGCTCATCGTGCAACACGAGCGTCAATCCGCCGAAAACCAACACGATGACGGCCGTCACCACCGGCATGACTGCGATATGCCGGGTCATAACGTAGGAAACCGCAAGCGCAGCCAATACCGCCACCATGAAGGCCCCGGTGGCGACAAAAATGCCGAACTTCGTGTTCGCCGCAAAGAAAAGAACCAGCGGCCCGATGTCGAGCACCAGCTTGAGGACCGGATTGAGCTGCTTCTTATGCGCGGCCATGATTGTTCTCAATCGCCCAGTCCTACCACGGCGCGTGCAAAATCCCGCGCGGTGAATGGCGCAAGATCATCCACGCTCTCGCCGACGCCGATGAAATGCACGGGCAGTCCGAATTTTTCAGCAATCGCCACCAGAATTCCGCCACGTGCGGTCCCGTCGAGCTTGGTCATCACCAGCCCGGTGACCCCCGCGATCTTACCGAAAATCTCGACCTGACTGAGCGCATTCTGACCTACCGTCGCATCGAGCACGAGAAGCACCGCGTGCGGCGCTGTCGGCTCAACCTTGCGCATGACACGCACCATTTTTTCCAGTTCGCCCATCAGCTCGGCGCGGTTCTGCAGGCGGCCGGCGGTGTCGACCAACACGACGTCCACACCTTCGCCCTTCGCGGCGGTGATCGCATCGAATGCAAGGCCGGCCGCATCACTGCCGGGCTCGCGCGCAATCACCTTTGCACCTGTGCGTTCGCCCCAAATCTTCAGCTGATCGATCGCCGCGGCGCGGAAGGTATCGCCGGCGACCAACATCACCGACTTGCCTTCTGCGCGCAGGCGCGCGGCGAGCTTGCCGATCGTCGTTGTCTTGCCGGAACCATTGACGCCGGCGACAAGTACAACGAACGGCCGCGCCGTAAGCTCCAACGGCCTCGCGACCGGCGTCAGCGCCTTCTCAATCTCGTCGGCAAGGACCGCCTTGACCTCCTCAGGCGAAATTCCTTGCGGATAGCGTCCTTCACGCAACGCATCGACGATGCGCGCGGCAAGGTCCTGGCCGAGATCGGCGCGCACCAGTTCATCCTCCAGCGCGTCGAGGGTCTCGAGATCGAGCGGGCGGTTGGTCACCAGCGCCGTGATGGAGGAGCCAAGCGACGAAGAGGTATGCTTGAGCCCGCCGCTCAGGCGCTTCCACCAGCCTTCATCCTGTGTGCTGTCGTTCATTTGATGCTCGTGATAGCGGTTTCGGCATGACACCGGAAGAGATGCTCAGCCGCCTGCTCTACCGCGACGGGCTTATGCTGGTGGTCGACAAGCCGGCAGGACTGCCTGTGCATCGCGGGCCGAAAGGCGGCGATGCCTTCGAGGACTATTTCGACGCGCTGCGGTTCGGGCTGCCGCGTGCGCCCGCACTGGCGCACCGCCTCGACCGCGACACAACCGGCTGCCTCGTGCTCGGGCGCCACCGCAAGGCCCTGGCGCTGCTTGGCAAGCTGTTCAAGCAGGGCAAGGTCGGCAAACGCTATTGGGCCGTGGTCGAAGGCGGACCGGAGGCCACGGAAGGACGCATCGATATTCCGCTTTCCAAGCGTGACGAGTCGCGAGGCTGGTGGATGAAGGCCGACAAAAGTGGATTGCCGTCGACCACCACATGGACGGTCATGGGTCGCGGTTCGGGATTGACCTGGCTCGCGCTTGAGCCTGTCACCGGCCGCACTCACCAATTGCGCGTGCATTGCGCGGAAATGGGATGGCCGATCGTCGGCGACAATATCTATGGGAAAGCGCCGCGTACCGGTGGGCCGCCTCTTCATCTGCATTCGCGCGAGGTAACGGTGCCAATTTCAAAGAACAAGCCAGCCGTCAAAGTGACATCGCCGGTGCCAGAGCACATGCACGAGAGGCTCGCTGCCTGCGGCTGGCAGCCAACGATTGAAAAATGAAGCTGACAGCCTGTGCCGGAACTTCAATGTGGCGCCGGCGTTCAGAAGCCATCTCCTGCAAATTGGAGCACCCAATGTTCATCGGTCACTACGGACCTAGCTTCGCGGGCAAAGTCGCGAAGCCGGCGATACCTCTTTGGGTTCTCTTTCTCTCTGTCCAACTCGTCGATATCGCATGGTCGATTCTGGTGCTGTTCGGAATCGAAAAGCTCCGCATTGTCCCGGGGTTCACCGCGACAAACCCGCTCGATCTTTATTACATGCCATTCACCCATAGTTTGCCGGGCGCGGCTCTCTGGTCGGTGGGCGCAGCACTTGTCTACCGGGCTATTTGGCGCACGCAGGGCTGGCCGGCATCCGCAATCGTGGGAGGCGCCGTGTTCTCGCACTGGATCCTCGATCTGGTGGTGCACCGCCCTGATCTCGCGCTGTTTGATGACTCCTATAAGGTTGGGCTTGGACTTTGGAATTATCCCGCAACCGCGTTCGCTCTCGAAATCGCTCTCCTGTTCGGCGGGATCGCGCTTTATCTCAGGGCAACGAGACCCAAGGACGAAATCGGCCGCTATGGCATGCCGGTCTTCGGCATCGTTGCCGTCGTCATACAGGCCTACGTCTTTTTCGGTCCCCCGCCGGTTTCAGACACCGCGATGGCGCTCACCGCGCTTGGGCTTTATTTTGGATTCGCCGCCATCATCTACTGGCTGGAAGGAAAGCGCAGCTAGTTAATTCCGGCGCGGCAGATGGCGGCTATCGCAGACTAGTAGAGCTGTGCCTTGATGCGCTCCGGTGCCTCGCGATCGTAAGCTTCGCCGCCGAGCTTGCCCTTGCTCAGCTCGGCAATAATGGTGCCGGTCGACGGCAGGCTCCTGCGATCGATCTTGGTCGCCTCCTCCCAGAGCTTCGAGCGCACGATCGCCTTGGAGCAGTGGAAGTAAATGCTCTCGACATGAACGATGAGCACGCAGCGCGGCAGCTTGCCGTTGACGGCGAAGCTTTGCATCAATTCGGGATCGATGGAGATCGAGGCGCGGCCGTTCACGCGCAATGTCTCGCCGATGCCCGGAATCAAGAACAGAAGCGCGATGCGCGGATCGCGGATGATGTTGCGGAACCCGTCGATGCGGTTGTTGCCTGGACGATCGGGAATCGCCAGCGTTTTGTCGTCGAGGATGCGCACGAACCCGGGTGCGTCACCTTTGGGCGAGCAATCAAGCCCCTCGGGGCCTCCCGTCGCGACAGCCACAAAAGGCGCCACCTCGATCAGCTTGCGGTAGCCATCGTTGATATGATCGATTTCCTTAACGACCGAAGCCCCCATTCTCTCGCCATAAAGAGACTGGAGCTGATCCATCGTCGTGATCAGATGATCGCGGTAGGCCATCGCAGATCCCCTTTTTTGCGATTGCGCATGATCTTATCCGAAAACCGGTTCCCACTTTTCGGGATCATGCGTTAAGCGGCCAAAAGCTGGCGGCCGTCATGTGCCTTGATTGCAAGATCAACAATAACACCAGGTTCTACCGGTGCGGCAAGCCGCACCGGCATGAACTGTTCGGTGCGCCCGATCGCGCGTGACTCGACGAGAACGCGGCGGCGAGCGCCAATCTCGCGATCGAGATACGCCCTGAGCGCTATCTCGCCTTTCTCACGCAACCGCCGCGCGCGTTCTTTGATGACGGCGCGATCGACCTGCGGCATGCGCGCCGCGGGCGTGCCGGGGCGCGGCGAAAATGGAAAGACATGGAGCTGGGTTAGCCCGCATTCATCGACCAGATCGAGCGAATGGGCGAACATGGCTCCGGTCTCGGTCGGGAATCCTGCGATGATGTCGGCGCCAAAGACGACGTCAGGCCGCAACCGGCGCACGCGTTCGCAGAAGGAAATTGCATCACGGCGCGCGTGCCGCCGCTTCATGCGCTTGAGAATGAGATCGTCGCCGGACTGCAGCGACAGATGCAGATGCGGCATCAACCGGGGCTCGTTGGCAAGCGCATCAAGCAGATCGGAGTCGGCTTCCACCGAATCGATCGACGACAGCCGCAGGCGGTCCAGATCCGGCACGTCCTTGAGAATGCGCTTGACCAGCGTGCCCAGCCGCGGCGCGCCGGGCAGGTCCGCTCCGTAGCTCGTAATATCGACGCCCGTAAGCACAACTTCGCGATAGCCGTTTCCGGCAAGACGCCGCACCTGGGCAACGACGTCGTCGACTGAGAGCGAGCGTGAATTGCCGCGGCCATATGGAATAATGCAGAACGTGCACCGGTGATCGCACCCGTTCTGCACCTGAACGAATGCGCGCGACCTGCCTTCGATGCTGTCGATCGTGTGAGGACGCATCGTCTTCACCGCCATGATGTCGGACACGGTGATCTTCTCGGTCGAGCTCCAGGTCCGGGCGTCGAATTTTTCCTCGTTGCCGACAACACGATCGACTTCCGGCATGGCGGCGAAATTCCCGGTCTCCGTCTGGGCAGCACAGCCGGTCACGACAATGCGCTGGTGCGGCCGCTCGCGCCTGAGGCGGCGGATTGTCTGCCTCGCTTGCCGTACTGCTTCCGCGGTGACAGCGCAGGTATTGACGACAACCGCATCGTCAATACCTGCTGAAACTGCCTCGCGCCGGATTGCTTCCGACTCGTAGGTGTTCAGCCGGCAGCCGAATGTGATGACGTCGACGCTCACGACACGCTCGCCTTGGTGAAGAGCGCCGAGTCGAACCGGCCCTCAAACTCAAATTGCACTGGGCCAGTCATCAGCACGTGATCGTCTTTTTCGCGCCAATCGATCGTCAGCTCGCCGCCGGGCAATGTGACCTTCACCTTGCGCCCGATACGCTTGAGCCGGGCAGCGGCAACCGCGGCGGCGCAAGCGGCCGAACCGCAGGCCTTGGTGAGGCCAGCGCCACGTTCCCACGTGCGGATAATGATGTGGTCACGCGCAACGATCTGCGCCAGCGTAATGTTCGCGCGCTCGGGAAAGATCGGATGATTTTCGAGCAACGGCCCAAGACGCGCGAGATCGTGTGCATTGACGTCGTCGACCCAGAAGATCGCATGGGGGTTACCCATGCTCACCACGGACGGTGAGTGGAGTACCGGCTTGTCGATTGGGCCAATCTGCAATTCGATGGCACGCGTGTCGCGGAATTCCTCCGCCAGTGGAATCTCGTTCCATTTGAAGCGCGGCGGCCCCATGTCCACGGTGAACATGCCATCGGCGCCCTTCCAGCAATTGAGAATGCCGGCGGTTGTTTCAAAAGTGAGCGTGTCCTTGCCACTCTCCTTGGCCACGAGATCGGCGACGCAGCGCATGCCGTTTCCGCAGGCACCCGCCTCCGAGCCGTCATTGTTATAGATGCGAATGAAAGCGTCGGTGCCCGGCGTGCGCGGCGGATAAAGCGCCATCAGCTGATCATAAGGCGCCCCGCCAGGCCGCGCTGCCGCGCGTGCTTCGTCCGCCTCTATTTTGCCGCCGCGTGCGCGCAGATCGACGACGACGATCTCGTTGCCGACGCCGTTCATCTTCACGAAGGACTGATTGGCGAGTGCGCCCATATCATGCTTTGCCCGCGTTTTGCCCGGTTTATATGGCGAATAAACGAGGATTGGCCAGAGGCCATGCTAGAATGTGCACCAATGCTGGCGAATCGCCGGGCCGCCGCGAACGACGGAGAGCCGTGATGTCGCCCTTTCAGCTTATTTTGACGCTTGCCGTCCTTGTATTGCCGTTCACAGTCGACGTGGCCAGTGCGCAGCCGAAGCCTGGTGTCAGTGATCCGATGCCGGCTCCGATTGGACCGGCTTCACCGTCGCCGCTGCAGCCAGGCGACGCCTTTGGAGAACAGGTGACATTGCCCGAACGGACAATGGTCTATCTCAAGGGCCACAGCAAATGGGACAATGCCTTCGACACCTTGATTGATGCCTTCAAATCGCTGAACGAATATCTCGACAAGCAGAACATCAAACCGACCGGCCCAGCGTTCACGGTCTACACTCAGACTGACGATACCGGTTTTTCCTATCAGGCCGCGCTGCCGATCGCAGAGTCGCCGAAGGATCCCCCGAAGGGCGATATCGCGGTCGGTCCCGCTCCTTCCGGTAAGGCCTACAAATTTGTTCATCGTGGCTCGTACGACGCCATGGATACGACCTACGAGGCGATCACGAACTATCTCGACGACAAGCAACTGGAAGCGAAAGACCTCTTCATCGAGGAGTACGCCACCGATCCGGTGAAGAGCGATCCTGACAAGCTGGTGGTGAATGTGCTCGTTCCGGTGAAATGACGATGATAAGGCGCTTTGCATTCATTTTGTTCGCGTGCGCACTTGGACTTGGTCAGGCGCATGCGGCGGAAAAACTCGTAACGGTGACCGGCGAAGCGACGATTGCGGTCGCGCCGGATACCGCGATGATCCGTATTGGCGTAACCAGTCAGGACAAGACCGCGCGCGAGGCTGGCGAAGTCAACGCAAAGCAGATGACTGCCGTGCTCGCCGCGATCAAGGAAGCCGGCATCGCGGAACGCGACATCCAGACCTCGCGGCTGTCCCTGCAGCCGCAATACGATCCGAACAAGAGCGGTACTGCGAGGCTCACCGGCTTCCAGGCCACCAACCAGGTGACGGTCCGGATTCGCGATATCGACAAGCTGCCGGCCGTCCTCGACCGCGCGATCGGTGCCGGCGCCAACGAGATGTCGGGCATCGAGTTCGTGGTCTCGGAGCAGTCGAAACTGCTCGACCAGGCTCGCGATGACGCGATCGCGGATGCGCGCCGGAAGGCCGAGCTTTACGCCAAGGCCGCGGGAGCCAAGCTTGGCCGCGTCGTTTCGATCACGGAAGAAGGCTCCTCCCCGCCGCCGCGGCCGATGCAGGCCATGCGCGCC
>DATBTA010000086.1:0-17205 GCA_036559505.1 Pseudolabrys sp.
CAGCGAAGGCATGAGCAATGCGGAAGTTGCTGAAATTCTCGACACGTCGGTATCCGCGGTCGAGACCTTGCTGGTGCGTGGCAAGCAGAATTTGCGCCGCGCGCTCGGCAATATGATCGATGAGGACGAGGAAAAATGAACAACGAGCAGTTCGACAAGCTTATTGAATCGGCACTCGAGCGTCGGGTGATGGAACCTGTCGACGAGGCTGCGGTCGATCGCGTGCTCAGCCGCGTCTGCGGACCTTTGTCTCGGCAAAAGCAGCCGTTCTGGCGGCTACCCGCCGTGCTGCTCGACTGGCAGTTTGCGCCGGCCTGGCCGCGCATGGCGGCACTGGCCTGCTGCGCTGCGCTCGGATTCTTCGTCGGCATCGCCGGGCTCGACCGTCGTTTTGACGACCCGGCGACTGCCCCCGCTTTCGTCGGCGGCGGCGGTATCGGCTCGATTACCTTCGAACCCGAAGCATTCACGGGAGCGCGTCCATGAGTATCGCCCACGCCCTGCCGCGCGCCATCCACGGCTCACCGCGCTGGCTGCTGCTCGGTTCCCTCGCGCTCAACCTGTTCTTTGTCGGCGTCGCTCTTGCGATGATTTTTCGGGCGCCTGCGCCCTCCTATTGGGACCCCAACGTATTCGTTCGCGTCGAGCGACTGGCGGCGACGTTGCCACCGGCCGATGCCGATATCCTGCGCACCCAAATCAACGCCAATCATACGGCGATTGACGAGGCGCAGACGAAATATCATTCAGCACGCCAGCACATTCACGAGGTCCTGCGGCAGGAACCTTTTGACGTCGAGGCCATGCGCGCGGCTACCGCGCAGACCCGCGCCGCGCGCCTGAATTTCGATCAGACGATCCAGGGCGTCTTTGCTGACATCGCGGCGAAAATCACGCCCGCGGGGCGGCAAGCCCTCGCCAATTGGCCTCCCGGGCGGAGAAAGACCGTCGGCGACAAACGGTAGTAATATTGTTGCTTGACCGAGTCGCTCTTTGGCCGGGATTTGAAGGCTCTTTGGATGCATTGGGGTGGGGATACTAAGGAGGCGGGAAAGAAAGCTTGGGGGCGCCCGTTTTGGATGATGCTGCAAAGTGTATGCGTAACATTGCCGCTCAGTGGCTGCCTGCTCGCTGGCGACAAGCCTGAGCCCGGGCTCAGTATTCCCGCCGCCTACAGCGCAGGGCCGCGCAACCCTGTCGCGGCGGAAGCGAGAACGCCGCCGCTCGACTGGTGGCGCGGCTTCCGCTCGCGCGAGCTCACCGAAATTATTGAAGAAGCCCGCGCTGCCAATCTCGACATTGCGGCTGCCGTTGCTCGCATCGTACAGGCCGACGCTAATTCCCGCATTGCCGGCGCCGCATTGCTGCCAATCATCGATCTCAATGGCAATGCCACGCACTCACAGCAGTCAAAGACCACCGGCAGCTCAAGCGTCGTCAACGTTTCGCGGTCGGGTGCCAACATCCAAATCATCAATAACAACCTCTCAGCCACGCTCAGCGCGAGCTACGAGATCGATTTCTGGGGTAAGAACCGCTCTGCAACGCGCGCCGCGGAAGAACTTGCCGTTGCCAGCCGCTTTGACCGGGAGGTGGTCGCGCTGACCACCGTTGTTGCGACCGCCAACGCTTATTTCCAGGTGCTCGCCACGCAGGACCGGTTGCGCGTCGCCCGGGACAACCTCACAAGCGCCACACGGGTGCTTGGGCTCATCCAGCAGCGGTTGCAGGCCGGCACCGCGTCCGCGCTCGATACCGCGCAGCAGGAAAGCCTCGTCAATACCCAGCGTGCGGCCATCCCGCCACTCGAGCAGACGCTGCGCCAAAACCGGGTTGCGCTTGCCGTGCTGATGGCCAGGCCGCCCGACAGCGTGACAATCCGTGGCGGAAGCCTGCGCAGTATCGCCTATCCGCGCGTGACACCCGGCCTGCCATCCGAGCTTCTCACTCAACGTCCTGACATCCGCGAGGCCGAGGCCAATCTCGCGGCCGCCAATGCCAACGTAGAAAACGCGCGCGCCCAATTCCTGCCCAGCATCGTGCTCACGGGCGAAGGCGGTTATCAAAGCGCCTTTCTCAAGCTTCTGCTACGGCCCGAGTCAGCCATCTATACGGCCGCCGCCGGGTTGACGCAGCCGATCTTCGAAGGCGGCCGGCTGCTCGGCAATCTGGACCTGCAAAAAGGCCGGCAGGACGAACTGCTGCAGATCTATCGCAAGGCCGTGATTTCAGGGTTTGCCGACGTCGAAAACGCGCTCGATGCCATCCGCCAAACTGCACAGCGCGAGCGCTTGCAGCGCGACGTCGTCGCAAGCTCACGCCGTGCTTTCGACATCGCCGAGCAGCGTCTGCGGGAAGGCACGGTCGATCTCGTCACCGTGCTGCAGACGCAGCAAACGCTCTTCCAGGCGGAAGACGCGCTCGTGCAGGCGCGCCTTGCGCATGTGCAGGCGATTGTGAGTCTCTACCAGGCCCTTGGCGGTGGCTGGCTGCCGAAACCGGTGGAAGCCGCCAATGCACGGTGAGTTTCCCAAACAGATCCTGGCGAAGGCACGCCGCGGCACGCGGCGCACCCTTGTGATCGGCATTGTTCTGATCGCGCTGGCCGCTGTGTTCTATTATGTCTTCAGCGCTTCGGCGCCGCAGCAGCGGCGCAGTGGACGTTTTGCCGCCGGCGAGGGACCCGTCCCTGTGCTCGTCGCCCCCGCGGCCCGTGCGGATGTGCCGGTCTATCTGGATGCGGTTGGAACCATCAAAGCTCTCAATACCGTGACGGTACGCCCGCAAGTCGACGGCAAACTTCTCAGCGTCAACTTCAAGGAAGGCGACGATATCAAGAAGGGCGACCTGTTGGCCAAGATCGACCCTGTCATTTATCAAGCGCAGCTCAATCAGGCGATTGCCAAGAAGGCGCAAGACGAAGCGCAACTCGCAAACTCGAAGATCGATCTTGATCGCTACGAAAGACTCGCCGCAACCGCCGCGATCAACAAACAGCAAGCCGATACCCAGCGTGCGCTTGTGGCGCAGAACACCGCGCTGGTCCAGGCCGATCAGGCAGCGATCGACAATGCCCAAGCAATGCTTGGCTACACGACAATTACCGCGCCAATCGACGGCCGCACCGGCATTCGCATGGTGGACGAAGGCAACTACGTGCGCTCGGCCGACACCAATTCATCAATTGTTGTCATCACGCAGCTGCAGCCGATCTCGGTGCTTTTCAACTTGCCGCAGCAGGACCTTTCCCAGGTAAACACCGCCTTCAACAAAAGTCCGCTCAACGTCGAAGCGCAGCGCTCGGATAACGACGCGGTGATCGACCGCGGCGTGCTCAGGGTCGTCGACAATCAGGTCGATCAGACCACCGGTACCGTGAAGCTCAAGGCCGAATTTCCCAACGCCAACCTGCAGCTCTGGCCCGGGCAGTTCGTCAATATCCGGCTGCTGGTCGACACGCTGAACCAGGTCGTGGTGATCCCGACAGGTGCGGTGCAACGAGGTCCAAACGGCACCTTCGTGTACGTCGTCAAGGACGACGATTCCGTCTCGGTGCGGCCGATTACCGTGCAGAAACAGGACGAGACGCAGACGGTGGTCAGCAAGGGTCTTGAGGCGCCTGAGCGCGTCGTGACGACCGGCTTTGTCCGCCTCACCGAAGGCACCAAAGTCGCGATCGGCAGCGGCGAAGTCCCGGCAGCTCAGCCCGCCGGTCAGCGCCCGCAGGGGCAAGGCGGAGCACGGCGACAACGGGGCGGCGGTACGGCAAGACCAAATACACAGCAATGAGCGTATCGTCGCCATTCATTCACCGGCCGATCGCAACCTCGCTGCTCGGTGTCGCGGTGATGTTGGGCGGCTGTCTCGGTTACTGGTGGCTGCCGGTCTCGGCGCTGCCGCAGGTCGACTTCCCGACTATCCAGGTAACGACCCAATTGCCGGGCGCCAATCCCGACACGATCGCCTCGTTGGTGACTGCTCCGCTTGAGCGGCAGTTCGGCCAGATCCCGGCACTGCAGACGATGACGTCGTCCAGCTCCTTCGGTATCAGCCAGGTAACGCTGCAATTCGACCTCAACCGCGACATCGACGGCGCCGCACAGGATGTTCAATCGGCAATCAATGCGGCCGCCTCGACGCTGCCCCGCAACTTGCCCTATCCGCCGCTCTACTCGAAGGTAAACCCAGCCGATGTCCCGATCATCACGCTCGCTTTGACCTCGCAGACGATCAATCAGCGCACGCTGAGCGACATGGCCGACACCATCATGGCGCCGCGGTTGTCCGAAGTGACAGGTGTCGGACGCGTTTCGGTGCAAGGCGGTATCCGGCCGGCAATACGCATTCAGGCCGATCTTTCGCGGATTGCCGCCTACGGCATCGCGCTCGATGACCTGCGCACAGCCGTCGTCGGCGCCAATGTCGCCGGCCCGAAAGGCGCGCTCGACGGCGCGCACCAGTCCTACACGATTGCCGCCAATGATCAGATCACCGCCGCCGATACCTACAAGGACATCGTTGTGGCGTTCCGCAACGGCGCGCCGGTGAAGATCAGCGACGTCGCAGACGTCGTGGACGGGCTGGAGAACACCAAAGTCGGCGCCTGGTACCTGGGCCAGCCATCGATCGTTATCGACGTGCAGCGCCAGCCCGGCGCCAATGTGATCGAAACCGTGCAGCGCGTGCGCGCGGAGCTCCCGCGCCTGCGACGCGCAATGCCGGCGGGCGCTGACCTCACGATCGTCAACGACCGGACCACCACAATTCGCGCGTCGATTCACGACGTGCAGTTCACGCTAGTACTCAGCATCGCGCTGGTTGTGCTCGTGGTTCTGATATTCCTGCGTACGATCCGCGCCACCATCATCGCCGGCGTCGCGCTGCCGCTGTCGCTGATCGCAACCTTCGGCGTGATGTGGTTCTGCGGATTTTCGCTCGACAACCTGTCGCTAATGGCACTGACTATCGGCACGGGCTTTGTGGTCGACGATGCGATCGTGATGATCGAGAACATCGTCCGCCACATGGAAGATGGCGAAGGCCCGCTCGACGCAGCGCTTAAAGGCGCGCGCCAAATCGGTTTCACCGTGATTTCGCTGACCTTGTCGCTGATCGCGGTCTTTATCCCGCTTCTGTTTATGACCGGCCTGGTCGGCCGCATGTTTCGCGAATTCGCGCTCACCCTCACCATCGCGGTGGTGACGTCAGCCATCGTGTCGCTGACGCTAACACCGATGATGTGTGCGCGCCTGCTCCGGCACGTCGGCGAACGCGAGCCCAGCGCGGTGACACGACGCTTTAATGCCCTGATCGATCGCAGCGTAGAGTTTTACCATTCGAGCCTCTTGTGGGTGCTGCGCCGCCAGCCCGAAACACTCGCGGTCACTCTGGCGACGCTGGCTGCCACCATTCTGCTCTATGTCGTGATGCCGAAAGGCTTTTTGCCGTTGCAGGACACCGGCCTGATCACGGCAGTGACCGAGGCCGGCACCGACGTTTCTTTCACTGAGATGCAGCGCCGCCAGCGCCTGGTCGAAGATGCGATCCGGGCCGATCCCGACGTCACGGGCGTGGTGTCGGTGATCGGCGTCAGCCCAATCAATGCAACACCGAATGCCGGCCGGTTGGCGATTTCGCTGAAACCACGCGATGAGCGGCGTGCGCATATTGACGAGATCGTTGCCCGTCTCAAGCGCACCGTCGCCGGCGTGGCCGGCATGACGGTCTACTTCCAGGCCACGCAGGATATCCAGATATCCACGCGTGTGAGCCGGGCGCAGTACCAATACACGCTCGTCTCCACCGATCGCGACGAAGTCATCGAGTGGGCGGACAAGCTGGTGCGCGGTTTGCGAGGCAACCCCGCCCTGCGCGAGGTCGCATCGGAAGCACAGGAAGGCGGGCCGCGCGTGCGGGTCGACGTCGATCGCGAACAGGCGGGACGGTTGGGTGTCTCGATGCAAAGCGTCACCGATACGCTCAATGATGCTTTCGGCCAGCGACAGATCTCGACAATCTACGGGCAGGCTAACCAGTACCGCGTTATCCTTGAGGCACAGCCGCGTTACCAGCAGGATCCTAACGCGCTCACCAAGCTCTATGTGACCGGCGCCAGCACCTCAACCGGCACGGCGGCAACCGTCGGCAACACCGCGACCGGTACTACCAATACCAACACGACCGCAACACCGAACGCGGTCACCGTCACCAATCAGGTGCCACTGTCGTCGTTTGCCCGTTTCATCCCAACGTCAGCTCCGCTTGCCATCGCGCATCAGGAGCAGTTTCCCTCCGTCACGATCAGTTTCGATCTCAATGACGGTTACGCGCTTTCCGACGCGGTTGCCGCGATCCGCACGGTGCAACGCAAAATCGGTATGCCCTCCTCCGTAACCGGAAGCTATTCCGGCGATACTGCCGAATTCGATAAATCGCTTGCGGGCGAACCCTGGCTGATTCTGGCCGCCGTCATAGCGATCTACATCGTGCTGGGCGTTCTCTACGAAAGCTTTATCCACCCGCTCACGATTCTTTCCACCCTGCCCTCCGCCGGCGTCGGCGCACTGCTCGCGCTGATGCTGTTCGGCCATGACCTCTCGGTGATCGCGCTGATCGGCATCGTGCTGCTGATGGGCATCGTGAAGAAGAACGCAATTCTGATGATTGACTTTGCCATCGAGGCCGAGCGCAGCCAGGGCCTGTCGCCGGAGCAGTCGATCGTACAGGCTGCGATGCTGCGCTTCCGTCCGATCATGATGACCACGCTTGCGGCACTCTTCGGCGCACTGCCACTCGCACTGGAGGGAGGAACCGGATCGGAACTGCGCAACCCGCTTGGCATCACCATCGTCGGCGGCCTGTTGCTGTCGCAGTTGCTGACGCTCTACACCACGCCCGTGATCTACCTCTACATGGAGCGCTTGCGCGCGCGCCTGACGCCGGCCGCACCTACCGCCACACCGCGCGCGACGCGTCCGGCACGGGGCCGGTCGTGAATTTCTCATACCCGTTCGTCCGGCGTCCGATCGGCACAACGTTGCTCGCGATCGGCTTGTTTCTCGTCGGCGCGGTCGCCTACCTGTTTCTCCCGGTTGCCAGCCTTCCAACCGTGGAATTCCCGACCATTTATGTCAGCGCCAGCCGTCCGGGGGCTGAACCCAACGTGATGGCGGCGACGGTGGCGGCGCCACTCGAACGGCGTCTCGGCGAAATCTCCGGCGTGACCGAGATGACATCGGTCTCCTCGCTCGGCCTTTCCCGCATCACCATCCAGTTCGACCTCAACCGCAGCATCGATGGCGCCGCACGCGACGTGCAGGCTGCACTTAACGCCGCACTTGCCGACCTGCCTGGCGACCTGCCGATGTTGCCGACGTTCCGCAAGGCCAACCCGTCCGCGGCCCCGATCCTGATTCTTGCGCTCACATCGAAGACCCTGCAGCCGAGCGCCATTTACGACGCCGCCGATAGCGTGATCGCGCAGCGCCTGTCGCAGGTCGATGGCGTGGCTGACGTGACCGTCGCAGGGTCAGAGCAACCGGCCATCCGCGTCAGCGTCGACCCGGCGCGATTGTCGGCAATGGGCCTTTCGCTGGAAGACGTCCGCACCGCCATCTCCAATTCAAATGCGGCCGGCCCTCTTGGATCCTTTGATGGCAGCAAGCGGGCCGTCACGATCGGCATCAACGACCAGCTGCGCGACGCCGGCGAGTACGATCCGGTTGTCGTCAAGACGATCAACGGTACGGTCATTCGTCTGTCGAGCGTTGCCACCATCCGCCCGAGCGTGCGGAACACGCGTTCGGCGGGATGGTTCAACAGAGACCCTTCGGTTCTGCTCATCATTACCAAACAAGGAAACGCCAACGTCATCGACACAGTCGATCGGATCTACGAATTGCTGCCCGAGCTTCGGCAATGGGTGCCCGAAGGTCTCGACATTTCGGTGTTGAGCGATCGTACACAAACCATCCGGGCCAGCGTGCACGACATGCAGCTCACGCTCGCCGCGACCATCGGACTCGTGATGCTCGTCGTGTTCCTGTTTCTGCGGCGCGCGGCACCGACCGCGGCAGCCGGCGTGACCGTTCCGCTCGCCCTCTCCGGCACCTGCGCCGCGATGTGGGTCGCGGGTTTTTCGATCGACAACCTGTCACTGATGGCATTGGCGGTCAGCGTCGGCTTCGTGGTCGACGACGC
Source organism: Pseudolabrys sp. (assembly GCA_036559505.1). Taxonomy (GTDB): domain Bacteria; phylum Pseudomonadota; class Alphaproteobacteria; order Rhizobiales; family Xanthobacteraceae; genus Pseudolabrys. Next base: position 8,200 of record DATBTA010000086.1, read on the forward strand.
TATCGTGATGATCGAGAACGCTTTCCGCCACCTCGAAAAAGGCGCTTCGCCGCTGCGCGCGACGCTGCAGGGAGCGAAGCAGATCGGCTTCACGGTGGTATCGATTTCGGTATCACTGATCGCGGCCTTCATCCCACTGCTCTTCATGGGTGGCGTCGTTGGCCGTCTGTTCCGCGAATTCTCCGTGACGCTTGCATTTGCGATCGCGATTTCTACCGTGGTGTCGCTGTCGGTGACGCCGATGATCTGCGCCTACTTTGTGCGGCAGCCGCCGAGCCGCGACGCCACCTGGCTCGATCGCCACGTCGAGGGCCTGCTGGCGCGGCTGGTCCGGTTTTACGATCGCACACTCACGCTCGCGCTCGGTCACCGGTCGTTCATGCTGATCGTATTCGTTGCAACGATCGTGCTCACCGTCGGCCTCTATATCAAGACGCCGAAAGGCTACTTCCCGCAGGACGACACCGGACTGATCTTCGGCGGTACGATCGCGTCGCCGGATATTTCGTTCGACGCCATGAAGACCCTGCAGCTCAAGGCGATGGATGTGGTGCTCGCCGACCCTGCTGTCGCCGGCCTCGGCTCGTCGGTTGGGGCTTCGAATTTCAACGCCGCGGTCAATTTCGGGCGTCTGTTTATCACCCTGAAGCCGCTCAGCGAACGCGGTGGACTGAGCAGCCAGCGTGTCATCGCGCGCATACGGCCGAAACTCGCCGAGATTCCGGGTCTTCGCGTTTTCATGTTTCCGGCACAAGACGTTCGGGTGGGCGGCCGGCAATCCGATTCGCAATACCAGTTCACGTTGTGGAGCTCCGACATCGAGGAATTGCAGAAGCGCGTGTCGGGCGTTCTCGACCGCGTGAAGCAGGTGCCGGGCGTCGTCGACGTCACGACTGACCGTGACCAGGGAGGGTTGCAGGTCAATATCAGCATCGACCGACAGGCCGCCTCACGGCTGGGCGTGCGCGTGCAGGACATCGACAACGCGCTCAACAACTCCTTTTCGCAACGGCAGATCTCGACAATTTACGGGACCCGCAACCAGTACCGCGTCATTCTGGAAGTCGACCGCCAGTACAAGCGCGATCCAAGCGACCTCACCCGCGTCTATGTCCCGGGCAACGGCGCCGCGCAGGTTCCTTTGTCAGCCGTAACGCGCATGGAGCGCGGCAATGTTCCGCTCGCGGTCAACCATCAGGGTCAATTCCCCTCGATAACGATCTCGTACAACCTGACGCCCGATACCTCCATCGAGGACACCACCGCGGCAATCGAAAAAGCCGTCATCGACCTGCATTTGCCCGACATCATCCACGCGGATTTTGCCGGCGATATCAAATCCTTCAAACAGGCCGCCGGCGCGCAACCGCTTCTGCTGATCGCAGCGCTTATCGCTGTCTACATTGTTCTCGGCATTCTCTATGAAAGTCTTGCACACCCACTGACGATCATTTCCACGCTGCCATCGGCCGGCCTCGGTGCGCTGCTTGCCCTGCAACTGTTTGGCGCGGAACTGTCGATCATCGCCTTCATCGGCATCATTCTTCTGATCGGCATCGTAAAGAAGAACGGCATCATGATGGTGGACTTCGCGCTCGACGGCGAACGGCGGCTCGGCCTCTCGCCCGAACGAGCAATTCACGACGCTTGTCTCGCACGTTTCCGCCCGATTCTGATGACCACGATGGCCGCCATGCTTGGTGCGTTGCCGCTGGTGATCGCCATCGGCCCCGGGTCCGAGCTGCGGCGCCCGCTCGGCATTACGATTATTGGTGGGCTGCTGGTGTCGCAGGTGCTCACGCTCTACACGACGCCGGTGATCTATCTGCTGCTCGACAAATTGCACCGCAAGCTCGGCGGAGCGACCTTCACGTTCATCCGACGTCGCGGTCCGCCGCTGCCGGCCGAATAGATCAGACGCCCAAATAGCGGTGCTGCACGTCTGGAGCTTCGGCAAGTTCGGGCGAGGTGCCCTTCCACACCACCCGTCCCCGCTCGATCAGGAAATGACGGTCGGCCACACGCAACAGTGCGCCGACATTCTTGTCTATGACCAGGATCGAAAGGCCCAACTCTTTGAGGCGGGCAAGACACCGCCAGATCTCCGCGCGAATAAGCGGCGCGAGGCCTTCTGTCGCCTCATCGAGTATCAGCAGTCGCGGATTGGTCATAAGTGCACGACCGATTGCGAGCATCTGCTGCTCACCGCCGGACAGTTGATTGCCCATACTGCTTTCACGCTCGGCAAGCCGGGGGAACAGCGCGTAGACCTTGTCGAGCGTCCATTCCGCACCGTCGCGATGGACCGCCGTTGCGAGCAGATTCTCGCGCACGGAAAGGTTCGGAAAGATCTGCCGGCCTTCCGGCACCAGGCCAATCCCGTGCTGGGCCACCTTGTACGAAGGCAGCCCCCGAATATCGCCGCCCATGAAACGGATGGCACCGGCCCGCGCCGGCGTAAGCCCCATGATCGATCGCACGGTCGTCGTCTTGCCCATGCCGTTGCGACCCATCAGGGTCACCATCTCGCCCGGCGCGATCGCCAGCGACACCCCGAACAGCACCTGGCTCAACCCGTAGCAGGTTTCGATTCCATCGAGCGCGAGCACAGGTTCAGCCATGGACGGCCTCCTGCTCACCGAGATAAGCGTCGCGCACCTGCGCGTTGTTACGAATCTCCTCCGGCTTTCCCGAAGCGATCACGCGGCCATAAACCAGGACCGTAATACGATCGGCGAGCGCGAAGACCGCCTCCATGTCGTGCTCGACCAAAAGGATGGTCACCTCCTTCTTGAGCTCGCGCAGCATCGCTACCATGCGCGCCGATTCCTCCGGCCCGAGCCCTGCCATTGGTTCGTCGAGCAAAAGCATGCGCGGCTTCGAAGCCAAGGCCATCGCGAGCTCAAGCTGGCGACGTTCGCCATGGCTGAGCGCCGACGCCGGTAGATTTTCGCGCGCTGTGAGCCCGACCCTCGCCAGCCTCGCACGGGCAGGATCGCGCAATTCAGGCTCTCGGCGCGCATCGCGCCAGAAGTGAAACGAATGCCCGGCATGCGCCTGAACGGCCAATGCCACATTGTCGAGAACCGAAAGATCAAGAAAAAGCGACGTGATCTGGAAAGAGCGCGCCAGGCCGAGCGCGCTGCGCAAGGGCGTCGACAGCGTTGTGAGATCACTGCCGTCAAACTGGATGCGACCGGAATCGGGCGTGAGTTGCCCGCTGAGTTGGGCAATCAGCGTGGTCTTGCCTGCCCCATTCGGGCCGATCACCGCGTGCAGTTGCCCTTCGGGAATCGCGATACTGAGGTCGTCGGTTGCGACGATACCGCCAAAGCGCTTGGAAAGACTTTCTACCTGCAGCAGATCAGGCATGGCGCACCCTGCCGAGCAAGCCGTCGATGCCGCCACGCGCGAACAGCACGACCAGCAGCAGCAGCGGCCCAAGAATGATCTGCCAGTACTCGGTAATGCCCGAGAGCGCTTGCTCCAGCACCAGAAGAACTACGGCACCGAACACCGGACCGACCACCGAGCCCATGCCACCAAGCACGACCATAATGATGAGGTCACCCGAGCGCGTCCAATACATCATTGCAGGGCTTACGAAATCGGTATGGTTGGCGAGCAGCGCGCCGGCAAGTCCGCACAGCGTGCCGGCAATGACAAAGCAGGTCAGCTTGTAGCGAAAGGTTGGAAACCCAATCGCACGCATGCGCGTGTCGTTCGCACGCGAGCCCTGGATAACCATCCCGAAGCGTGAATTGACCATGCGCCACACCAGATAAATCGATGCATAAAGCAGAACGAGACAGATGTAGTAAAACTGCGTCTTGTTCGACAGATTGATCGGTTCGAAAAACTGGCTGCGCTTGTAGATCGTGAGGCCGTCATCGCCGCCGTAGCGCGCGAGACCCGCGACGATGTAATAGGCCATCTGCGCGAAGGCCAAAGTGATCATGATGAAGTAGACCCCGCGCGTACGCAGGCTGAGCGCGCCGATGACCAGAGCGAAAAGCGCGGATGCCGCAAGCGCGACGGGCCACTGCACGAACCCGCTGTAAATCCCCTCATGCGCCAGCATACCGACGGCATAGCCGCCAATGCCAAGATAAACGGCATGGCCGAAGCTCATCATGCCGCCAAAACCCAGGATCAGATTGAGGCTCACCGCCGCCATCGCCAAAATGATGATGCGGGTGAAGAGCGTGAGCAGGAAACGGCTTCCGCCAAGCTCGACGTACACTGGTAAAAACGCCAGTGCGGCGAGCAGCACGACAACCGTGACCGTGCGTGCGGAAAGCCAGCCGCTCATTTGTTGCCCGCCGAGAACAGGCCCTCCGGCTTGAGCACGAGCACGATCGCCATCAGCAAATAGATCAGCATCGACGACAGCGCGGGCGCAGCGGTCGATGCGGCGGCGGGGCTCAGCACCATTCGCAGCAGGTCCGGAAAGAAGGCACGGCCCAGCGTGTCGACCACCCCGATAAAAATTGCGGCGACAAATGCGCCGCGGATCGAGCCGATGCCGCCAATGACCGTGATGACGAAAGCAAGAATGATGATGATCTCGCCCATCCCGATCTGTACGGTGAGGATCGGCGCCTGCATCAACCCGGCAAGTCCGGCGAGTGCCGCCCCAAGACCGAACACCAGTGTGTAGAGCAGTTTGATATTGACCCCGAGCGCGCCGACCATCTCGCGGTTCGAGGCGCCGGCGCGGATCAGCATGCCGACGCGCGTGCGCATCACGAGAAAATAGAGGCCGACGGCAACCGCAAGCGAAACGATGATGATCGAGAGCTTGTAGGCCGAGTAGTAGACGCCGGGGAGAATCTGCACCGGCGCGTTGAGCCACGACGGCAACGGCAAACTCAAGCCTGCCGGCCCCCAGATCAACCGGACCGTCTCATCGAAAAACAGAATGAGACCGAACGTCGCCAGCACGTGATCGAGGTGGTCGCGGCCGTAGAGTCGCCGCATCACAACGACTTCCAGAGCCATGCCGACGAGCAGCGTTCCGGCAAGCGCCATCGCGACGCCAAGCAGGAAGCTGCCGGTCCACGCCGTGAAGGTCGCGGCAAAATACGCGCCGATCATGTACAGCGAGCCGTGCGCCAGGTTGACGAGGTCCATGATGCCGAACACCAGCGTCAACCCTGCCGCCAGCATGAACAGCAGCAGGCCGAATTGCAGCCCGTTGAGACATTGCTCGATGAACAGGGTCATGACGTGAAGGCTTCACCACATCGGCAAATTAGAAATGGCGGCAGCGCGCATGCGCCGCCGCCATTATTGACTACTCCCGCATCAGTTCGCCGGCATCTTGCACTTGGTGTGATGGACGTCCTGGAAGTCCTTGACGATCGTGGCGGTCGTCTTCAGCACGTATTCGTCGCCGTCCTTCACGACATTTTGCAGATAGAAGTTCTGGATCGGAACGTGGTTTGGCCCGAACTTGAAGCCGCCGCGGATCGATTTGAAATCCGCCTTCTCGAGTGCCCCGCGCACCGCGTTCTTGTCGGACAGATTGCCCTTAGTTGCGACTATTGCCGAATTGATCAGCATCGCCGCATCGTAGGACTGGGCGCCATAAAAGGACGGACGCGAGTTGTACTTCTTGCGGTAATCCTCCACGAACTTTTTGTTTGCGTCGTTCGGAAGGTCGTTCACCCATTGCTGCGCGCCCGGCACACCGAGCGCGAGATCCTTCTGCAGCGGCAGCGACAGCTCGTCGATCGTGAAGGCCGTGTAGAGCGGGATATTTCCTTTAAGTCCGGCCTGCGCATATTGCGTCAGGAATTGGACGCCCGCACGGCCGGGATAGAATACGAATACAGCGTCCGGATTGGCGTCTTTCACCTTGGCAAGTTCCGCCGAGAAATCGAGCTGGTCGGGCCACTTGGTCAGCTCCTGGCCAACAACCTTTCCTTTGAAGGTCGAGGCAACGCCGGCCAGCATGTCCTTGCCCGCGGCGTAGTTCGGGCCAATCAGGAACACCGAATTCACGCCCTTCTGGTTCATGTACAAGCCTACGGACTGCGGCGTCTGGTCGTTGTTCCAGGAACTTGAGAACACATAGGGCGAGCACAGCTCACCGGCGATCTGCGAGGGGCCGGCGTTGGCCGTGATCAGAAACGTCTTGGAGTCGACCGCCGACTTCAGCGAGGCGAGCAGCACGTTCGACCAGATATAGCCCGTCAGAAAGTCGACCTTGTCAGACTCGATGAGCTTATCAGTCTTCTGTTTGCCGACTTCCGGCTTGAAGCCGTCATCTTCATAGATGACCTCGACCGGAATGCCGCCCATCTTGCGGCCCAGATGATCGAGCGCAAGCTCGAACGAATTACGCATGTCGTTGCCGATCACGGCGACCGGACCGCTGAATGTGCTGATGAAGCCGATCTTGATTGTTTTCTGTTGGGCCACCGCTGGGCCCGCTGCGAGCAGCAAAGCAGCGCTCGCGGCCAAAAGCGTTTTACGCATGTGTTCCTCCCCGAGGCCATTTCGGCCCGTGTTTTGGATGGCCTAATGTACCGAAATCGGCGGGCATTGGTCCACCCGCAGAAAGTGCGGTCTGACGTCCCGTTGGGGTCCCACGGCATGCGACTTGTGCCCGTTGACCCGGCAGCCGGCGGCCTTGCAGTCTAGGCCGCCCGGCCCTGCTCCAGACCGCAGGAAATATAGTTCGAGGAATTCGACCTTTGTCCAAGGCGCTCGATAAGACCTACGACGGCATCATTATCGGTGCCGGACACCATGGCCTGATCCTGGGCACCTATCTCGCCCGAGCCGGCCTGAGCATTCTATTGGTGGATCGCCGCCTGACTTACGGTGGCGGCTTGTGCACGCGCGAAGCAACGTTGCCCGGCTTCTATCACAACCTGCATTCCATCAATCATTTCCATATCAGCGAGACGCCGTGGTTCAAGGATCTGAACCTGGACGAACGCGTCACCTACATCACGCCGCGCTACGAGTTTGGCCAGGCGCATCACGACGGCAGCGCCCTCGTGCTCGGGCGCGATCTTGAAGAATCGATCGCCAACATCTCACGCTTCTCGAAAAAGGACGCGCAAACTTTCCGCGATTGGAATCGTAAAGCGGAAAAGATCACGGCGGAGATCTTTTTGCCGGAGCGCTACGCCGAACCGTTGCCTAGGGACGAGCGCGAAGCGTTACTGTCGCGCACGGCTTTGGGGCGCGAATTTCTGGACGTGTCCAACCGGCAGCCGCTCGATGTCGTACGCGAGTTGCTCGAGAACGAGCATGTGCGATTGCTGTTCCTGTTCAAGGTATCTCTGTTCGGCACCTGGCTCGTGGACACCCTCTCGAAGAGCTCGCCGATGGGCTCGGTGATCCGCGCCTTCGATCTGGAAAGCGGCTACCAGCTTTGCGAGGGCGGCTCATTCAATCTGGCGCGCGGCCTGATGGAGGCATTCATCGCCGCCGGAGGTACGTTTGCGCCGCAGGTGAACATCGATCGCATCATCATCGAGAACGGCCGTGCGACCGGTATAGAAGTGGCCGGCGGGAGAACGGTACGCGCTAGACAATTCATCGCGTCGACGCTGGACGTGCACCAGACTTTTGAAAACATGATCGGCCGCGAACAGTTGCCCGCTGCATTCGTCAAGAAACTTGACGGTTTCCAGTACACTGCGTGGAGCCTGTTCGGGGTGCATCTCGCGCTCAACGAAAGTCCGCGTTTCGCCGCCGAGAAATTCGACCCGAACATCAACCGCTCGCTGAAGTGGAGCATCGGCGCCGAGACCATGGAGGACCTGTTCTCGGCGCATCAGGACGTGCAAGCCGGGCGCGTGCCGAAGCTGGTGCAGTTCGGATCAGGGCCGCTCAGCCTGCTCGACCCGACGCAGGCCCCGCCGGGCAAGCACACGACCTATTGTTGGCACGTCATGCCGCTCAATCCCGATCTCGGCGGACAAAGTTACGAGGTCTTCAAAGAGGAGTTCTCCGACAGAATCGTCGAATGCTTCGCGCGTTACTGCCCGAACATGACAAGCAAGAACATTCTCGGACGCTACGTCTACACCGGCCGCGAATACGTGCAGGAGATGATCAACATGCGCGGCGGCGACATTTTCATGGGCGCATTCAACGCCGAGCAGGTGATGTACAACCACTTCGGCTACCGTTCGCCGATCCCGAATCTGTACAGCGCAGGCTCCGCCGGTCACCCGGGTGGCGCGATTTCCGGTGGCGCCGGCTACATTACAGCAGGCATCATCGCGAACGATCTTGGGCTCAAGCCCTGGTGGACGCCGTGGGATGCGCGCGCCGCGCTGGAGCAATTGCCGCAGTTGGAGCGGGGCGCGGCATGAGCGCCGAATTGCAGAATGTCGTGTTTCCGGGCCTGAAGGATCGCGTCGTCATTGTCACCGGCGCAGGCCAGGGCATTGGGCGTGTGTTCGCAAAATCGTTCGCAAAGGCCGGTGCACGAGCCGTCATCGCTGAGCTGAACGAGAAGAAGGCGGCCGCGGTTTCCGAGGAGATCCTAAAGGATGGAGGTCAAGCCCTCGCCGTCACAACCGACGTCGCCGACGAAAGCTCGATCGCGGAAATGATCGAAGTGGTGGAGGACGAATTCGGCCGCATCGACGTGCTGATCAACAATGCCGGGGTCTTCTCGACGCTGGAGATGCGCCCGTTCGACCAGATTCCGCTGGACGAATGGGAGCGCGTGTTGCGCGTCAATCTCACCGGGCCGTTTCTTTGCGCGCGCGCTGTGCTGCCCGCGATGCGGCGCGCCAAGTGGGGCCGCATCATCAACGTGGCCTCCGGTGCCGTCCGGCTCGGGCGACCGAATTACCTGCACTATATCGCGACCAAGGCCGCGCTCGCGGGCATGAGCCTGTCGATGGCGCGCGAGCTCGGCCCCGACAACATCACGGTGAATGCTATCCTGCCCGGCGCGACTTTTACCGAGATCGAACGCAAGACGGTCACACCGGCCCAGAAGGAGCGCATCATCGCCATGCAATGCGTGCC
>DATBTA010000087.1:0-15028 GCA_036559505.1 Pseudolabrys sp.
CGACAAGCAACGTCGAAAGCGCGCAGATGATAGCCTTTTTTGTCTTGATCATTGCATCCCCCGTTTGCGCAGCGTGCCCCCGGTTGCGCATTTCAAAAGCGTACACCGAGGCCGGCCATTGGAAAATGCCTTTGTCGGCTATGCTACCGTTTGCCCGTCAAGGACCCATTCTGCATCGATATGAGGACGGCGCGCGCACGCCCAAGATCCAACCGCCGCCCGCGGACAGACCTTTTCGGCCATCCGCGCGCCCTCGGTTATTTGTTCGCGACCGAAATGTGGGAGCGCTTCTCATACTACGGGATGCGCGCGCTCCTCGTCCTGTACATGGTCAAATACTTGCTCGAACCCGAACGAGCGCGCCACGTCATAGGGCTTTCGGCTTTCAAGACCGTGCTCGAAAGCATTTTCGGACCGCTGGGCGCGCAGCCTTTCGCCTCTCACATCTACGGCTTCTATACCGGCCTGGTCTATCTGACACCGATTTTGGGCGGCCTACTTGCCGACCGCGTGCTAGGCCAACGCCGGACCGTCATCATGGGCGCCGCGCTGATGGCTGCCGGACATTTCGCGATGGCTTTCGAGCAGTTTTTCTTATTCGCACTCGGGCTTCTCATTCTCGGCAACGGAGCCTTCAAGCCCAATATCTCCACCCAGGTTGGCGAGCTTTATGCGCCGGGCGACCGCCGCCGGGATCGCGCATTCTCGATATTTTACGTGGGTATCAATCTTGGCGCGTTTCTCGCACCACTCATTTGCGGGACGCTCGGCGAAGAACTTGGCTGGCACTACGGATTTGCAGCCGCCGGCTTCGGTATGACTGCGGCCCTCGTCATCTATCTGTTGGCAACGCCGCATCTGCCCAAGGACGCATTTGGTCGCCGAAAATTACCGGTCGCATCCATCGATAAAGACGGGTGGCGATCGATCTTTGCTTTGCTGCTGCTGTTTGTGCCCGTCAGCCTGTTCTGGGCGACCTACGAGCAACAAGGAAATACCATCGCGCTTTGGGCCGACCAGTTTACCGACCGCAGATTATTCGGCGGCGAGATCCCGGTGACGTGGTTTCAGGCCTTCAATCCCTTCATGATATTTGCCTTCACGCCCTTTGTTGTTGCTCTCTGGAGACACCAGGGACCGAACGAGCCATCGACAATAATGAAGCTTGCGATCGGATGTTTCCTGACGACGCTCGCCTACCTCGTCATGGCGCTTGCGGCATGGAACGCCGGCGCCGGCAAAGCGAGCTGGGTTTGGCTGCTGGCGTATTTCGTCGTTATTACGATTGGCGAGCTTTACCTTTCGCCGACCAGCCTATCGCTGGTCACCAAGATTGCACCGACGTCCCTACTCTCGATGATGATGGGCGTCTGGCTCGCGACCAGTTTTGCCGGAAATTTCCTCGCCGGCTACCTCGGCAGCTTCTGGTCGAGCATGGGAAAAATCGAGTTCTTTCTTATGCTGGCGGTAATTTCCGGCGTGGCCAGCGCGGCCATCGTTTTGCTGAGCTTTCCCCTGCGCTCGGTCTTACGGGACTAGTCGAGCGCGAGCCCGACATATTGCTCGGCCAGAGAAGTCGCCGCTGCTTTCGAGTTGGTGAGATAGTCAAGATCGGAGAGTTGCCGTCGGCGGTCAAAAGCGGTCTCGTGCGGGAAGCGATGCATGATCTGGGTCATCCACCAGGAAAACCGCTGCGCTTTCCACACCCGTCGCAAACAGATTGCCGAGTATTGCTCCAACAAATCATTCCGCTTGTTCTTGTAAAATTCACCGACCGCCCGAGAAAGCATCATGACATCAGCGAATGCGAGGTTCATTCCCTTGGCGCCGGTGGGCGGCACGATATGCGCGCTGTCGCCTGCCAGAAACAGCCGGCCGTATTGCATGGGCTCGACGACAAAACTGCGCATCGGCGTAATGCCCTTCTGCAGCATCTGGCCTTCCTGCAGCTTGCGCGCGCCACCGAGACGCTTGTGCAGCTCGTCCCAGATCCGCTTGTCGGGCCAGTTCTCGATTTCTTCGTCGTGATCGCATTGCAGGTAGAGACGGGCCAGCGTCGGCGACCGCATGGTGTAGAGCGCAAAACCGCGATCGGTGTAGGAATAGATCAGCTCATGATCGGGCGGCGGACTTTCCGACAGGATCCCGAGCCATCCGAACGGATAGTCCCGCTCGAACACGCTGAGAACCCCGTCGGGAATGCTGGGCCGGCAGATCCCATGAAAGCCATCACACCCCGCAATGAAATCGCAGCTGATTTCCTGCTGCCGGCCTTTGTGCCTGAACCTGACCTTGGGTTGCTTGCCAGTCAGCTCATGGATGCTGACGTCGCTCACCTCAAACAATAATGGACCGCCATCGGCCAGACGGCGTTCGACGAGATCCTTGACCACCTCCTGCTGTCCGTAAATCGTCACGCGCTTGTTCACGAGCGCCTTGAAATCGATACGGTGCAGGTCGCCGTTGATGCCGATATTGATCCCCCAATGCAGCATACCTTCACGCTGCATCCGTTCGCCGACGCCCAGGTCGGTGAGAAGGTCCGCTGCCCAGTGTTCGATCAGGCCAGCGCGAATTCGGTTTTCGATGTAGTCGCGGCTGCGGTTCTCGATGAGGATCGATTCAATGCCCTGCAAGTGCAGAAGCCGTGCAAGCATAAGTCCGGCTGGGCCTGCCCCGACGATTCCGACCTGCGTGCGCATGTAAACGTTCCTGCCTCTCGTGTTCCTATAGGCGGCGGCCGCCGGCCTGGCAAAGGGATGAAGGCCGGAAAGTGTTGCACAAATTCCTGGGCGTCTTCACCCCGGCCAGCCGTAGCGCGGCACGCGATTGCGATAATGACGGTAGCTTTCCCCGAACTTTGCCTCGAGATACCGCTCCTCGCGCCTTACAACACCGAAGTGCAGAACAACAAAAAAACCAATGGTCATGGCAAGCATCCAATCGGAGGCAAGCAGAACGGCGAGACCCACAAGGAAAAGTGTACCGCCAACGTACATGGGATTTCGCAGCCACGCGAAGATGCCATCTGTCACCAAAGCAGTAGATGGCTTCCAAGGCTCTGGATGTGTGCCAGCGGTCCGGAAAACGATATTGGCCGCAATAACGAGTGCCAGACCGGCACCGATAAACGCAACACCAAGGATCGTCCGGACCGTGCCTGATAAAAACACGGTCAGCACATAGGCTGGCAAAAGCCAATCCAGCAGAAGGCCCAGAATAATCGTTGCCAGTGCCAACAGTGGTGGCGGCGCAATCACTCCGGGGGTATTCTTGGTGCTCTGCATAGCTTCGGTTCTCTAAATCGGCAGCGACATGCCGGTCTAAGCTCTGAAAAGATTAAGAATTAATACGACTTATGCGGCTTTGCAGCATTGACTTTAGCGCATCGCACCCTATGTTTCGGGCAACCGATCAGACGTGAAGATTCGGTCGTCCCCCGCGCATAGCAATCGGTTTTTCCAGTCCGGCGCGATCTGGGCGATCTCTGAGGTTATATGCCTTTCTCCCATCTCGGCTTATCTGCCAAAGTTCTCTCGGCTATCGAAACGGCCGGCTACAAAACTCCGACACCGATTCAAGATCAAGCTATCCCGCACGTATTGGCGCGGCGCGACGTGCTCGGCATTGCACAGACCGGCACGGGCAAAACCGCCGCCTTCGTGCTGCCGATGCTTACGATGCTCGAACAAGGTCGCGCACGCGCGCGCATGCCGCGAACGCTCATCCTGGAGCCAACGCGTGAGCTTGCCGCCCAGGTTGCTGACCACTTCGAAAAATATGGCAAGAACCACAAACTCAACGTCGCACTGATCATCGGCGGCGTGTCATTCGACGATCAGGACGCAAAGTTGCTGCGCGGAGTTGACGTGCTGATTGCCACCCCCGGCCGGTTGCTCGACCATTTCGAGCGCGGCCGGCTGCTCCTGTCGGGATGCGAGCTTCTGATCATCGACGAAGCCGACCGTATGCTCGACATGGGTTTCATTCCAGACATCGAGCGCATTGGAAAGCTCGTGCCGTTCACCCGGCAAACTTTGTTTTTCACCGCGACGATGCCACCGGAAATTCAGCGCATCGCCGATACATTCCTGCACAATCCGGTGCGTGTCGAAGTGACCAAGCCCGCCACCACCGCCGCGACGATCACCCAGTTGCTGGTCGCGACCGGCCGTGATCCGCACGAAAAACGCGAGACACTGCGCCGGCTGATCCGGTCCGCGGACAGCTTCAAGAACGCGATCATTTTCTGCAACCGCAAGCGCGAAGTCGCCAATCTTCATCGCTCCCTATTGCGTCACAAATTCAACGCGGTCGCCCTGCACGGCGACATGGATCAGCCCGCACGCACGGCGGCCCTCGACCGGTTTCGCCGTGGTGAAGCGGAATTGCTCATTGCCTCGGACGTTGCGGCGCGCGGCCTCGACATCCCGGAGGTGAGCCACATCTTCAATTTTGACGTGCCACACCACCCCGATGATTACGTCCATCGCATCGGCCGCACCGGCCGGGCCGGGAGAAGCGGCACCGCAATCACGATTGTTGCGCCGATCGACAGCAAGGCCGTCGGCGCCATCGAGCGTCTGACTGGCCAGACAATTCCATGGATGGACAAGCCCGCGTCTTCCGAAATTCCGGCAGAAATTCGCTCCGGCCAGGAAGCGGAGCAAGCCCCACGCAATTCATCGCCGCGTCATCGGCGCGGCAACCAGCCGCCCCGGGTGGCAAAACAAAAGCAACCTCAAAGGGTGCGACCGCCTCAACCGGCCGAGGATGACAGCGGCAGTCACCTGCCCGCCTTCCTGCTCCGGCCAGTGTCGGTAAAAGCCTAAAGCAGCCCATCGCGGCCTGACTGAAAAACTTACCGCGCTGCAGCGCGCGAGTTCCAAATTTACCGGTCGTTCATTTCCGTCGCATACCGTCTGCGCAAGAGAGACGCCGTGCGGGCCGTCCTCTGCAGGCCAGACCTGCATCGGGGGTCTTAGCAATGACCGGGCGTGCCGAAGAGTACGAACGCACAACGGGATTCGCCGAAATCGCCCTCGGGCAGATGAAGGCGTTGCGGCACGCCAACAATCCGCGCAATTACGAGATTTGGTACACCTATGCGACGGGCTATCACCCTGCGCTGAACGCGCAAATCAACGCGACGCTCAAGGCCAAGGGCACGATCACGGAAGCAGATCTCGCCCAGATTTATGACGGCCACCTCTCGCCTTCGCGCCTGACCGAGCGCATCGATGAGGTGGGTAGCCAGGTCAAGGCCGAGATCGATCAGGTCATGGCGATGATCGATGCGGTCGCCGGCACCGCAAGCAGCTATACCGAAAGCCTTGCCGGTGCGACCCAGCAGCTCGCTCTTTCAAAAGACCGTGAAGGGCTGCGGACCATCGTCGAAAATCTCGTGGCAACGACCAAGGCGATGGAGCGCTCCAACCAGCAACTGGAAGAGCGGCTGATTGCTTCGAAAAAAGAAATCAATGATCTTCGGGTAAATCTCGAGGCCGTCCGCACCGAGAGCCTGACCGATCCGCTCACGCAGCTTGCCAATCGGAAATATTTTGACGTCACACTGGAGAAATCTATCGATGATGCGGCCGAAAAGAACGAGCCGCTGTCCCTGATGCTGACCGACGTTGATCATTTCAAGGCTTTCAACGACAGCTTCGGCCATTTGACAGGTGATCAGGTCCTTCGTCTCGTTGCGATGTCGGTGAAAAACAACGTCAAGGGCAAGGATACCGCGGCTCGCTACGGCGGCGAGGAATTCGCCGTCGTTCTCCCCAACACCGTCTTGCGCGCGGCGACTACGGTCGCCGACCACATACGCAAGGAAGTAATGTCGAAGGAGCTCATGAAGCGCTCGACCGGAGAGCACCTCGGACATGTGACCATCTCGATCGGCGTTGCAACTCTGCGCAAAGGCGATACGCCACAGTCGCTGATCGAACGCGCGGACGGCTGTCTCTATGCGGCAAAACGGAACGGCCGCAACCGCGTTGTTTGTGAAACCGACCCGGAGATTGCCGCGCCAAACGCAACCGTACAGGTCGCCTGACGGCCTGCTATTCGGAAGCTTTCGCCGGCGTCAGCTGCACAGATTCCCCGCAACCGCATGCGCTGGTCTGGTTCGGATTGTTGAAGACGAACTGTGCCGACAGCTTTTCGGTCTTGTAATCCATCTCGGTCCCGAGAAGGAAAAGCACTGCTTTGGGGTCGATCAGGATCTTGACGCCCTTGTCCTCGACGATCTCGTCGGTCGGATTTACGGCGTCGGCGTACTCCATCGTGTATTCCATTCCCGCACAGCCGCCGTTTTTGACGCCGACCCGGACGCCGGCCACAGGTTTGTCCGCCTGCGCCATCACTGACTTTATGCGCGACGCTGCGGCCTCAGTCAGCCGCATCACCTGGGGTCTAGGTCGTGCCGTAGCCATTTCACCCTCATCGAATCTTATGTAGGCGAAAGATTGCAGATTACCACATGTTGAGCACCAGCCGGGCCTCGTCCGACATCCGGCTGGGGTCCCAGGGCGGATCCCAAACGACCTCCACCTTGGTCTCTTTTACGCCCGCAACGCTCGACACTGCGTTCTCGACCATGATCGGCAGATCCTGCGCCGCCGGGCAGTTTGGCGACGTCAACGACATGTCGATTTTCACGCCGCGATCGTCACCGATATCGATCTTGTAGATCAGACCCAACTCATAGATGTCTGCGGGGATTTCAGGATCGTAAACGGTCTTCAACGCCGCAACGATGTCGTCGGTCAGCTTATTGAGCTCGTCCTGCGGCAGTGCCGGAGAGCCGGTGACCGTCGCATTCTCCGGCGGTTTTTCCGCAACGGGCGTATTTTGGATCGTGTCGTCGGTCATGCGAAGAATTCCTGAGCCTTCACAAGCGAGGCGGCAAGAGTATCGACCTCATCGTGGGTATTATACATCGCGAATGAAGCACGGCACGTCGCGGTCAGTCCGTAACGCGCAAGCAGAGGCATCACGCAATGAGTGCCGGCGCGAACCGCCACACCGGCCCGATCTATGATCGTGGCAACGTCGTGAGGATGGGCGCCCTTCATTTCAAACGAAACGATCGGGCCTTTGTCAGGAGCGTTGCCGACAATCCGCAGTGAATTGATCTTGCCGAGCTGCTCGTGGGCGTATTTGACCAGCGCGCCTTCGTGCGCACGGATGCGCGCCTTGCCCACCGAATTGACATAATCGAGCGCCGCGCCGAACCCGATCGCCTGCACGATCGCCGGCGTTCCCGCCTCGAATTTGTGCGGAGGCTCGCCGTAAGTGATGCGATCCTCGAACACTTCATGGATCATTTCGCCACCGCCGTTGAACGGCGGCATCGTCAAAAGATGCTCGTACTTGCCGTAAAGCGCGCCGATGCCGGTCGGCCCGTAAAGCTTGTGGCCGGTAAAGGCGTAAAAATCGCAGCCAATGTCGAGAACGTCGACGTCGAGGTGCACCGCCGCCTGCGCGCCGTCGACCAACACCGGGATGCCACGCGCATGCGCAATGCGCACGACCTCCTTCACGGGGACGACGGTGCCGAGCGCATTCGACATGTGCGTGATCGCCACCATCTTGGTGCGGGGCGTCAGCAGCTTCTCGAACTCATCCAGCAGGAAATTGCCGTCCTCGTCGATCGGCGCCCACTTGATGACCGCGCCCTGCCTTTCGCGCAGGAAGTGCCAAGGAACGATATTCGAGTGGTGCTCCATGATCGAAAGCACGATTTCATCGCCCGCTTTGATGCGCTCGCGCGCAAAGGTATAGGCGACGAGATTGATCGCTTCCGTGGCATTGCGCGTGAAGATGATCTCTTCCTTGCGTCCGGCATTGAGGAAAGCACGCACCGTTTCACGCGCGCCCTCGTAGGCTTCGGTCGCTTCATTGGCGAGGTAGTGCAAACCGCGATGCACGTTGGCGTACTGCTCGGTATAGGCCTTTGCGAGCCGGTCGAGCACAGCTTTCGGCTTTTGCGCCGACGCTGCATTGTCGAGATAGACCAGCGGCTTGCCATAGACCTTGAGCGCCAGCGCGGGAAAATCCTTGCGGATCTGGGTGACGTCGTAGGAGCCGTTGCTGACCGCCGGATGCATGGTCAACCTCGCGTCCCGAGCCATTTGAGCGCGGCAAACTTCAGCGCGTCGCGAATGCCCTCATGCGCGATCTGTTCGATGGTCTCGTCGATGAAGGCTTCGATCAGTAGCGCTTCGGATTCTTTCTCGGAAATGCCGCGCGACATCAGATAAAACTTCAATCCAGGATCGAGCGCGCCGGCGGTGGCACCGTGGCCGCAGACCACGTCGTCAGCAAAAATCTCCAGCTCCGGCTTGTTGTCGGCCTCGGCATCCTCCGACAGCAGCAGTGCGCGCGTCATCATCTTGGCGTCGGTCTTCTGTGCGTGCGGCTCGACCACGATCTTGCCCTGGAACACGCCATGGCTTTGGCCATCCAACACGGTCTTGAATTGCTCGCGGCTTTCGCAATTCGCGGCGGCGTGCTCGATCACAAGCGTATTGTCGATGTGCTGACGGTTTTTAAGCAGACTGACGCCACCGATTGCGCCCTTGGTACCCTCGCCGGCAAAGCGCACGAAGGTCTGGTTGCGCACCACGGCCCCGCCGCTGGTGAACACGAAATCTCTGTAGGCCGCCTTGGCGCCGACCGTGGCGCCAAGCGTCGAAACCCGCAGCGCCGCGTTGCCGTCATAGCCGATCTTGATGTGATCGACCTGCGCATTGTCGCCGATCACCAGTTCGAGCGCCGAATTGACCTGATAGTCGATGCCATCCGGGCCGGAGAAGCTTTCGATCAATGTCAGATGCGCGCCCGGCTCGACCACCACCACCGAGCGCGGATACATCGCCGCGGCGGCCTTGCCGGAAAACACATGCGCGATATGGATGGGCTTTGCAGGCGCCGCATTTTTCTTAATACGCAAACCGACGCCGCCCGTCATGAACACCGTATTGAGACCTAAGGCGGCATCGTCTTTGCCGGGGCCCTGCCCCAACCGGTAGTCCGGAGATCCGCCGGCAAATGCGAACAATTCGAGCACCGTGACGCCCGGATCGGATTGGTTTTTGTCGCTCCACTCCGGCGCATAGCGGCCGTTGACGATCGCGATCAGGGACGGCTCAACGCCGGAAAGAACCGACGTGATATCGACGATAGCCTCCGGGCGCCGGTCGGCCGGACCCGCGAGCGGCTTGGCCTCGCGCATCAGCGCCCGCAAGTCAGTGTATTTCCACTCCTCGACCCGCCGGTGCGGCAGCCCGCCTGCATCGAAACGCTTGAAAGCATCTTCGCGCAGGGCGGCGACCACGCCATCGCCCGGCAACGTGCCGCGCGCGCCCGCATAGGCCTGCACAAGCCCTTGCTCGGCCGAGGTCTTGATGGCGCGAACTTCCGCGTTCATGGCCTCACGCCGCCTCATCGGCATATTGCGCATAGCCCTTGGCTTCGAGTTCGAGCGCGAGCTCCTTGCCGCCGGACTTCACCACCCGGCCCTTGGCCAGAACGTGCACTACGTCGGGCACGATGAAGTTGAGCAACCGCTGATAGTGCGTGATAACTATCATCGAGCGCTTGGGCGAGCGCAGCCGATTGACGCCCTCGGCCACGATTTTGAGTGCATCGATGTCGAGGCCGGAATCGGTCTCGTCGAGCACAGCCAGCCGCGGCTGCAGGATCGCCATCTGCAAAATTTCGTTGCGTTTCTTCTCGCCGCCGGAGAAGCCGACATTAACCGCGCGGCGCAGCATCTCCTGGTCGATGCCGAGATGTTTGGACGTCTCGCGCACCAGTTTCATGAACTCAGGCGTGGAAAGCTCTGCCTCGCCGCGGGTCTTGCGCTGGGCGTTGAGCGCGGTGCGCAAGAAGGTCATGGTGGCGACGCCGGGCACTTCAACCGGGTACTGGAACGCCAGGAACAGGCCCTTGGCGGCGCGCTCGTCCGGCGCCATCGCCAGAATGCTCTTGCCGTCGAGCAACACATCGCCCTCGGTGACCTTGTAGTTGTCCTTGCCGGCCAGCACATAGGCAAGCGTCGACTTGCCGGAACCGTTTGGGCCCATGATGGCGGCGACTTGGCCCTTCTCGACCGACAGCGTCAGGCCGTTGAGGATTTTCTTGTCATCGACCTCGACATGCAGATTTTTGACCTCAAGCAACATTGATTAACCCACGCTTCCTTCCAGAGAGATCGAGATCAGCTTCTGCGCTTCCACCGCGAATTCCATCGGCAGCTGCTGCAGCACGTCCTTGACGAAGCCGTTGACAACCAGCGCGGTCGCTTCCTCTGCCGACATGCCGCGCTGGCGGCAATAGAACAGCATGTCCTCGGAGATTTTCGAGGTTGAGGCTTCGTGTTCGAACACGGTGGAGGCATTCTTCGCCTCGATATATGGCACGGTATGCGCGCCGCACTGATCGCCGATGAGCAGCGAGTCGCAATTGGTGAAGTTGCGCGCATTCGCCGCCTTGCGGTGCGCGGTCACCAGCCCGCGATAGGTATTGTTCGATTTACCCGCCGCGATGCCCTTGGAGATGATGCGGCTGACCGTGTTTTTGCCGAGATGCAGCATCTTGGTGCCGCTGTCGACCTGCTGGCGACCGTTCGAAATGGCGATCGAATAGAACTCGCCGCGCGAGTTGTCGCCGCGCAGGATGCAGCTCGGATACTTCCAGGTGATGGCCGAGCCGGTCTCGACCTGGGTCCATGAGATCTTCGAGTTCTTGCCGCGGCAGTCGCCGCGCTTGGTGACGAAATTAAAAATGCCCCCTTTGCCTTCAGCATCGCCCGGATACCAGTTCTGCACCGTCGAATACTTGATCTCGGCATCGTCGAGCGTGACAAGCTCTACCACGGCCGCATGCAGCTGGTTCTCGTCGCGCATCGGCGCGGTGCAACCCTCGAGATAGCTAACGTATGCGCCTTTGTCGGCGATGATAAGCGTGCGCTCGAACTGACCAGTGTTCGCCTCGTTGATGCGGAAATAAGTCGACAGCTCCATCGGGCAGCGCACGCCGGGCGGCACGTACACAAACGAGCCGTCGGAGAACACCGCCGAATTTAGCGTCGCGAAGAAATTGTCCGAGGTCGGAACGACCGAACCAAGATATTTCTTCACCAGTTCGGGATGCTCGCGGATCGCCTCCGACATCGGCATGAAGATCACACCGGCCTTCTTCAGCTCCGCCTTAAAGGTGGTGGCGACCGAGACGGAATCGAACACGGCATCGACGGCGACGCGGCCTGAACGGAAATCACCGCCGGTTGCTTCGTCGTCAAGCGCGCTCGGCTCGCCCTGCTTGCGCACGCCAGCGAGGATCTCCTGCTCTTTCAGCGGTATGCCGAGTTTTTCGTAGGTCTTGAGAATTTCCGGATCAACTTCATCGAGCGAAGCCAACGCCTTTTTCTTCGGCGCCGAATAGTAATAAGCGTTTTGGTAATCGATCTTGGGATAGTCGACGCGCGCCCAGGTCGGCTCGCGCATAGTCTGCCAGCGCTTATAAGCTTCCAGCCGCCAATCCAGCATCCATTGCGGCTCGCCTTTCTTGGCTGAAATGAAACGAACGGTGTCTTCCGAAAGGCCTTTGGGGGCCTTCTCGGATTCGATATCGGTAACGAAGCCGTATTTATATTGGTCAACGTCGATACGGCGGACCTGGTCGACGGTCTCTTGTACGGCCGGCATTCTTCCCTCCGCTCACGGTTGCAAGGACCGCGGGTTGGATTTGTCGGTTATGGTCGGTTCGCTCTGTGTGTCGCGATCGATCCCGGTTGGCGCCGCCTCAGGCGGCATTCGCTTGCTTGTTAAGTAATGACGAAATCACCTTATTCCAAGCAGTTAGCAATGCATCTATTTCGGCTTCGGTGGTGCTCCAGCCGAGGCTGACGCGCACTGCACCCCGCGCAAGGGCGGGTTCCACACCCATAGCCGCCAGAACATGTGAAGCCTGCACTTTGCCGGACGAGCATGCGGAACCTGATGAAACCGCTATGCCGTTGAGGTCGAAAGCAATTATGGCGGTTTCCGCCTTAAGTCCCGGAACCGTGAACAGGCTTGTGTTGGGCAGCCGGGCGACGTTTTCGCCAAAGATCACCACCTGCGGAGTCGACGACCTGAGGCCCGATTCGAAAAGATCGCGAAGCGCCGCAAGCCGCTGGAAATTCGAGTGCTGCGCAGCAGAAGTTGCCGCGGCAAATCCGGCAATGGCCGCCACGTTTTCCGTCCCGGCCCGCAGCCCGCGTTCCTGACCGCCGCCCCTGATCAGGGGATCGGCGACATGAACGTCGCCACGCCGGATCAGCGCGCCGGCTCCCTGTGGACCGCCAAGCTTGTGCGAGGAGATCGACATCAGGTCTGCGCCAAGCGCGCCAATGTCGCACGCAATTCGACCAGGCCCGTGCACCGCATCAACGTGAACAACACCGCCTGCCGCATGCACGATGTCGGCGACCTCCGTAATCGGCTGGACAACCCCGGACTCGTTGTTGGCAAGCATCACGGAAACCAGCGGCCGCTTGGCTCGCGACAGTGCCCGGCGAAGCGCATCCAGATCGAGGACCCCGCCGGTCGTCACCGGAAGTACCTCGACTTGTCCGGCGTCGAAGCGCCCGCCGCTCAGCACCGACGGGTGCTCGATCGCGGAAATAAACAGCTGGTCGCGTGGCTCACGACGCCCGCCGATCTCGATGGCGGGTGTCAGAGCCAAAACGTTCGCTTCCGTTGCACCGCTCGTGAAGGTGACATTTCTGCTCGCAGCGCCCACGAGCCCGGCTACCTCCTCGCGCGCCTGCTCGATCAGGCGGCGGGCTGCACGGCCTTCGGCGTGGACTGAGGACGCATTACCGGTCAGCGCAAGGGCGGCACACATCGCCTCACGCGCCTCCTCCCGGAGAGGGGCGGTCGCGTTCCAGTCAAAATACGCACGATCAGCCATGGTTTTGGGTCAGTATTCGCTTACCGTTTTGGTCCCTGGACCTGCAAAAAGCTTGCTTTTTGCCCTGCGGGTCGTGGTAGAAGCCCGAAATCACCCGGCCCTTATAGCGTGTGTTGCAGCTGGGGACAGCGGAAATCATATAATTAGAATAATTCTAAACTAGTTGCACTGGTTCGTTAAAGTCCCTCCGGAGCGCAACAAAATCTTGTCGCCGCACCGGCGAACTCGTCCGAGGTTGAGAGCAATGCCTGAGATTATCTTTGCCGGCCCTGCCGGACGCATCGAGGGGCGCTACCACCCCGCGCGACAAAAGAACGCGCCGATCGCAATCATCCTTCATCCCCACCCCCAGTTCGGCGGGACGATGAACCATCCGATCATCTACCAGCTCTACTACGCCTTCGTGCACCGCGGCTTTTCGGCGTTGCGGTTCAATTTTCGCGGCGTCGGTCGCAGCCAGGGCTCATTCGATCACGGACAGGGCGAACTGTCGGACGCCGCAGCCGCGCTCGACTGGGCGCAGACCATCAATCCGGAGGCCAAGAGCTGCTGGATCGCAGGCTTTTCGTTCGGCGCCTGGATTGGAATGCAGCTTTTGATGCGCCGTCCCGAAATCGAGGGCTTTATCTCGATCTGCCCGCCGGCCAACCTTTATGATTTTTCGTTCCTCGCCCCCTGCCCCTCGTCGGGCCTCATCATTCACGGGGACAAGGACGCCGTCGTCCCTCACAAAGACGTGACGACGCTGGTCGACAAGCTCAAGACCCAAAAGGGAATAGTGATCGAGCAAAAGGTTGTGCAAGGCGCCAATCATTTCTTTGACGGAAAGGTCGAAGCGCTGCTTACTTCGATCAGCGCCTATCTCGACAAGCGGCTGAAGACGGAGCGCAAGCCGGCTGCGTAAAAGTTCGGCGGAGCCCCACGTCCCAACGCTTGGTTCGTGTCTGGCGGGGGAATCGGCGACACGCGGACAACCGTCCGCGGAATAAACATGCTTCTTGTCAGAACTTACCTTGATAAAAGCGCCATCCACGGCCTTGGTGTTTTTGCAGGCGAAGTCATTCGCAAGGGCACGAAGGTCTGGCGATTCGTCGATGGATTCGACCGAGTCTATTCGCCCACCCAGTTCGCCAAACTGCCGAAGCCCGCACGCGACTACATCTGGAACTACGGATACCGCGTGGACGGCGAGATTCTGCTCACCAGCGATCACGACCACCACATGAACCACTCCGACAATGCCAACACCCATTGGCACAATGGTCACATCGTTGCGACGCGCACCATTCGCAAGGGCGAAGAAATCACCAATGACTATCGGCAGTTCGGCGCGGGTTTTTGTGCGGCCTTCCTGAAGAGGAAGTTGCGGGTCGTCGCGGACAATCCAGGGTCGCGCGACAACGTCGCCGTCGAACGGCTGCGGCGGGCCGGTCGACTTCGGAAAGGTGATCGGAAAGTCGTTTAAGGGACGCAGGGCAAGATACGCGAGGCCTGCCTCGAGGGCGTCTGCGGACACCCCAAATTAGACCTGTTCCGTTCCCGCACGACGTAACCCGCAACCCGGCAGACGCCATCCTTGGCGGCGCCACCCATTGTTGAATCCAACGGCGGACCTGTTACACCACCCGCCGACGCATGCGACAAGGCCACTGCCCGAGAACGCGACAATGAGCACGTATAAGTCCGATTTTCTCAAAGTCCTGGCCGAGCGCGGCTTCATTCATCAAGTCTCGGAGCCCGAGACGCTGGATGCACGCGCGAAGGCGGGCGTGATCACGGCCTATATCGGATTCGATTGCACCGCGGCGTCATTGCATGTCGGCTCGTTGCTGCCGATCATGATGCTCTACTGGTTGCAGCAGACCGGGCATCGGCCGATCGCTCTGATGGGTGGCGGCACGACACGCGTCGGAGATCCATCGGGAAAAGACGAAAGCCGCCGGATCCTAACCGACGCGATGATCAACGAAAATCTCGCGGGTATCCGGGCGATCTTCTCCAAATTCCTGAAATTCGAAGGCGCCGGCGGAAATGCCATCATGCCGAACAACGCCGATTGGCT
>DATBTA010000088.1:0-2237 GCA_036559505.1 Pseudolabrys sp.
ATCCGCCTCCGAGCGGCAACGCAGGGGTTCTGGTGGTCAACGGCGAGGCGGACCTCGCAATCCAGCAGGAACCTGAAGTGACGTCGGTCGCGGGCGTCGATCTCGTTGGTCCGCTACCTGCCGAAATCAACAACATCACCGGCTACTCTGCCGGAATCGGCAAGGATTCAAAGCAGGCGGAAGGAGCTAACGCACTGATCAAGTTCCTGCACACGCCGGAAGCGGCAGCGGTGTTCAAGGCGAAAGGTCTGACTCCGGCAATAGGGCCCAAGGCGTCCTAGACCACCATCATCACCGGGTTTTCGATCAGGGTCTTGAACGCGCCGATCAGTTCGGCGCCGAGCGCGCCGTCAACCGAACGGTGATCGCACGACAGAGTCACGCTCATGATGTGGGCGGCCTCGATCTTGCCGTTGCGCGCGACCGCGCGTTCCTCGGCGGCGCCAACCGCGAGGATGGTCGATTGCGGCGGATTGATCACTGCCGTGAAGTCCTTGATCCCATACATTCCAAGATTGGAGACTGACGACGTTCCGCCCTGGTATTCCTGCGGCTTGAGCTTGCGGGCACGCGCGCGCGCCGCGAGATCCCGCATTTCGTTCGAGATTGCAGACAGCGATTTGCTTTCGGCGCTGCGGACGATCGGTGTGATCAGCCCGCCGGGTAACGCTACGGCAACGCCGATATCGGAATGCTTGTGCTTGAGCATGCCGCCCTCGGTCCAGCTCACGTTCGCGTCCGGAATTCGTTGGAGCGCGAGCGCCAGAGCCTTGATGACGAAGTCGTTGACCGAGAGCTTGTAAGCGGGCTTGCCGTCCTTGTCCTTGGGCGCAGCCGCGTTGATCTCCTCACGTGCCGCCAGGAGCTTGCCAATATCGCAGTCCATCGTCAGGTAAAAATGCGGGACCGTTTGAACCGAAGTCGTCAAACGCTGGGCGATCGTGCGTCGCATGCCATCGTGCGGCACGAGCTCGTACGAGTTCGGCTCATAGAGTGACAGAATTTGCTGATCGGACATCGCGGGCGTGATTGCGGCCCCCTGTGGCGCGCCGCCGGCCGGCGCGCGCAATCCTTTGCCCGACTTTGCGGCGTCGATATCGCGCGCGATCACGCGGCCATGCGGACCGGATCCCTGCACGCGGCCCAGGTCAATGCCAGATTCCTTCGCGAGACGACGAGCCAACGGTGACGAAAAGACACGATTGCCGTGAATGGCTCGTTGCGTGTCTGCTGCGACTTTTGGCGGCGCCTTCTCGCTTGCAGGGGCGGATGCAGATTTCGGCGCTGAGTCACGGACTGCTTCTTGTCGTTGCGACGACGGCTTCGGCGTCGCCGCGGCTTCCGCCTTTTTCTCGGGTGCCTTAGCCGGCGCCGCCTTTGCAGCGCTCGCTGCTGCCTTCACGTCCTCGCCTTCGCCGGCAAGCACGGCGATGACCGAATTGACCGCGACGTCCTGTGTTCCCTCCGGCACCACTATCTTGGCGAGCGTGCCCTCGTCGACCGCCTCGTATTCCATCGTGGCCTTGTCGGTCTCGATCTCGGCGATCACATCGCCGGACTTGATCTTGTCGCCCTCCTTCTTCAGCCAGCGCGCAAGATTGCCCTTCTCCATCGTAGGCGACAGTGCCGGCATGAGGATGTTGGTGGGCATCTGTCGTCCGCCGGCCTAGCCGACCCCCGCTTGCGCTCGCTGGGCGATCCGGCTCGGGGTCCAACTTGTGAGCCGGCGCGTCCGCCGACCCTCGACGGTCTCGCGATCATAATCGACCGGTTCCGCATGCCGGTCCGTAAGCTCGGAGATTGCAGTCGCGGTTACATTCAGCGTTGCCCGCTCCTCGCCATTTCCCGAGATGACAGCCGCGACATAGGCCCCGCAGGTCCGGCAAATCAGATAATCGGCTGTGCGCAAACCAAACCGGTAACGATTAAGCCCGTTGGGCGGGGCGGAAATCGTCAGTAGCCCGTTCGGATCCGCGACGGCCTTCGTGCCATGACGGCGGCAGAACGAGCAGCCGCAGGCGCGCAATGGCAGATCGGCGACAGACATCGTGGTCTCGAACGCCACCTCGACCTGTCCGCAATGGCATGCACCGCACAAAATCATCATCTGCCTCAGCGATAGCAAACGGCTTTCGCCGCCTCGACGATTTCGGCAACCGACGGCAGCGCGAGTTTTTCGAGATTTGCAGCATAGGGCATCGGCACATCTTTGCCTGACACCCGTGCAACCGGCGCAT
>DATBTA010000089.1:0-4601 GCA_036559505.1 Pseudolabrys sp.
ACCGCGGTATCGGACTGCCTCCGTTGCGGGAGCACGAGGTTTTTGAGCCGTTTTTCACAACCAAAAAGCGGGGTCTCGGACTCGGCCTGTCGATCTGCACGTCGATCGTAAAGCTTCATGGCGGCACGCTTTCGCTTCAAAACAATGTGAGGGAAGGCGCGAGCGCGGTTTTTCGGCTTCCGCCGCCGCTGGATTGAGGTAACCTTTGCCCCCTGAGGTGTATGAGTGATGGGCGACGTGGGCTTCACGACTTATCTTGTGGACGACGATCCGGCTGTCCTTCGGTCGATCACGCGGCTTTTGAAGGCCGGCGGATACAAGACCAAATCCTTTTCGTCTCCACAGAAATTCCTTTCCGCGCACGATCCGTCCGTTCCGGGCTGCGCAATCATCGACCTCGTGATGTCGGAGCTCGATGGCCTGCGTCTGCAGGAAGCCTTGGCCCAATCGGGCTCCCAACGTCCCATCATTTTCCTGACGGGGCGCGGCGACGTCTCGACCAGCGTCAGGGCAATGAAGGCCGGGGCCGTCGATTTTCTGACCAAGCCGGTTAAGCGGGACGCGCTCTTTTCTGCTGTTGTGCATGCAGCCGAGCTGGATGCGGCCTCGCGCCAGAAACGGCAGGAATTCAAATCGATCGACGACCGGCTCGCCATCCTCACCCACCGAGAGCGTGAGGTGCTGGAGCATGTGATCGCCGGCCGGCTCAACAAGCAGATCGCCGCAAGCCTGGGCACCGTCGAAAAAACGATCAAGGTGCACCGCGGCCGCATGATGGCCAAGCTTGGGTTACGGAGCGTGGCCGAGCTGGTTCGCCTTGCGGACCGGGCCGGAATCGCGCCGGCGGGCAGCATCCCGCAGTAGGCCCTTCGGGCAACTCGACGGCGCTAGCTGTTTCGCATGACAATACAGCGGCATGTCAAAAGCGCCTTTCCGGGTCGCGATCGTGGACGACGAAGCATCCGTGCGGACCGCACTGGCGCGCCTGTTGTCGGCATCGTCGTTTGAGCCCAGCACTTATGGATCGGCGCGCGAGTTCATCGATTCCATTCGTACCGACATACCAGAGTGTCTGGTCGTTGACGTGCACATGCCTGATTTCACCGGGCTCGACCTGCAACGCTATCTCAATCGCATCAACAAAAAAATTCCGACCGTCGTCATTACCGCCTTCGACGATGTGGGCGTGCGCGAGCGAAGCACGGCGTCAGGCGCAAAGGCGTTCCTCACCAAGCCGCTGCACGGCCCGACTCTTATCGATGCTATCCTCAGCGCGACGGGCAGAGCGCGTCCGGACGCCTCGCCTGCGAAGGCAGCGAGCCTGAGGAAAAAAAGATCGTAGGTGTTCTTGCCGCCGGCGCTCGTGTACGATTTGGGCGGAGAATGGGGGCAGCGGTCATGCGGAAAACGGGCGGCACGGGCTTTACTCAATCAGCGCGTCTGACAGGGCGTCTGCGAATCGGCGGAGTTGCGGCAGCGATTCTTGGGCTCGCTGTTCACGGCTTTCCCAATAACGCACGCGCCGACGAAGGCGGCGTCAGCTTCTGGGTGCCTGGCTTTTTCGGAAGTCTCGCGGCGACGCCGCTGACGCCCGGGTTTTCGTTTGCCAACATCTACTATCACACCTCCGTCTCTGCGGGAGGCAACGTCGCGTTTGCGCGACAGGTCAGTCGCGGCAACATCACCGCCAATTTCACCGGCGGCGTGAATGCAAATCTTGACGCCCGGGCCGATCTCTACTTTGCGATTCCCGGCTACACATTTGCAACCCCCGTGCTGGGCGGGCAGGCCAACGTGCTTCTCATCGTCCCATACGGACGGAACCGCGTATCCGTTGACGCCACGCTCGCCGGCGCGCTCGGTCCATTCCCCTTTACTGTTTCAGGCGGCCGAACCGACGAGGTTACCGGCTTCGGCGATCTGGTGCCGCAGTTCAATCTTCGCTGGAATGAAGGCGTCAACAATTTCCTGGTCTATGCGACGGGTAACCTGACGATCGGGCGCTACGATCCGAGCCGACTCGCCAATCTCGGCATCGGCCACAATGCGATCGATGTCGGCGGCGCCTATACTTACTTCAATCCGCAGACCGGGTACGAATTCTCGGCTGCGCTCGGCTTCACCTACAATTTCGAGAACGTGCACACCGATTACCAGAACGGCGTCGACATGCACCTGGACCTCGGCGCTTCGAGGTTCGTCACCAAGCAGCTTCAGCTGGGGCTCGTCGGTTACTGGTACAACCAGCTGTCCTGCGACAGCGGCGCCGGCGATCGTGTCGGCTGCTTTGAATCGCGGGTTTTCGGCATCGGACCGCAGATCGGCTATGTGATACCGATAAGCAAGGACGTGCAGGGCTATCTCAATCTGAAAGGCTACAAGGAGTTCGCGGCGGAAAACCGCCCGGATGGATGGAACGTATGGCTGACTTTTGCGATCTCGCCGGCGGCCCGTCAGGAAGCTGCGGCAAAAAGGCCTATGATCACGAAATAGACTGTGTGGGCGCGTATCGGGGCGCGTAGCAGTATGCCTCAGAAGAGTTTCTGCACTCCGGGTGCACTTCACGGACTGCGCACCGGCGTTCGCGTGCTCGCCAGCGTGCTTGCGGCTGTCACCATTGCAGGCTGCGCCACGCTCGAGCGTCTTCCCGCTGTGACCTACGCAGAGGCGCGGCAGATAGACATTCTCGATACTCCGGACGCGCGCTTCTACGTGAGCGACACCAACCGGATCTACGATGTCGCAATAAAGGCCTATCAGCGCAGCAACCGCGCGCGGTCAGCACACACCCGCAATTTCCTCGCGCTTTCGGGCGGCGGCGACGACGGCGCATTCGGAGCCGGGCTGCTGGTCGGATGGAGCGCGCGCGGCGACCGGCCTGAATTCGACATGGTGACCGGCGTCAGCACCGGAGCCCTCTCGGCGCCTTTCGCCTTCCTGGGCCGCGCTTACGACCAGAGCCTTGCCGCGATGTATACCGAAACGAGCGCGGGCGACATTTTCCAGAAGCGTGCGATGTTGATCGCTGCCGTTACCTCCGACTCCCTTGTCGACAATGCACCGCTGCGCAGATTGATCGAGAGCAGTGTCGATGCGGCCATGGTCCAGAAGATTGCCGAGGAATACGGCAAGGGCCGGCTGTTGTTCGTTCTGACGACGAACCTCGACCAGAGCCGCCCCGTCATCTGGAACATCGGGGCGATTGCGGCAACCAACAATCCGAAGGCCCGCGATCTCATTGTCGACGTGCTGCTGGCGTCGGCTTCAATCCCCGCGGTGTTTCCGCCAGTCATGCTGGATGTCACGGTCGACGGCCAGAAGCGCCAGGAAATGCACGTCGACGGCGGCACCATTGCCCAGGCGTTTTTCTACCCGCCGTCGTTCTCGATCAGGGGCGCTGCCAAGCGGCTTGGTGTCGATGACAAAGCGTTGCGGGCCCGCAAGCGTGTCGCCTACGTGATCCGCAACGGGCGGTTCTTCCGTCCGGATGAAAGCGTGCAGCTGCGGACCATAGCAATCGCCAAGGAAGCGTTGGCGACAATGACCATGTCCAGTGGCGTCAACGACACCTACCGCATGTATGCGCTTGCCAGACGCGACGGCGTCGACTTCAATCTTGCCTCGATCGGCGAAGATTTTACCGTGCCTTACAAGGGGCCGTTTGATCCAGGCTACATGCAATCGCTTTTCGCCTACGGATTCGAAAAAGGCCGCGCAGGCTATCCATGGAAAAAAGTGCCGCCGGGCTACACAAACTGAGATCCAGGTCAGGAGGCTTTCTCAAGTCAGATTCTTTATCGATGCAACAACCAGGGAGGCAATGATGATTGGTTTTACGCGTACAATTAAGTATGCCGCAGCAGCGTTCGTGGCGGCGGCTATGTTGATGGTGGCGACGCTGCCGTCGCAGGCGGACACCGGCGCGGTGCGATTCCGCGTCGGCAGCGCTGGCTTCATTATCGGCGTCGGCGGCGGCTCGGGTACCTTGACCTTTCATGGCAAAACTTACCCACTGCGCATCGGCGGCGTCAGCGTCGGCATGATCGGCGTGAGCAGCGCCGATCTTGTGGGCCGTGCGCGCAATCTGCGCAGGGCCAGTGATATCGCAGGCACGTACACAGCAGTGGGCGCCGGCCTTGCCATTGCAGGCGGCGCGGCGACTGCCCGGCTGCGGAATGCGAATGGTGTCGTGCTCGAGGTGCGCGGCACCCAGGTCGGATTTTCGGCATCGCTCGACCTCAGCGGATTGCAGATATCGATGCAATAGACCGGCGGCGCTTGTCGCGACTGGAACGGGACTCCATTGGCGGCGTTACATTTTAGGCCCCGGCAACGATTTTGCCGGGGCCGATATCACCGACGTCCGCTCGCATCCAATCCGGTATCGTTTGCCTCCCTCACCTGCATGAAATGACTATTGCGTGAACTGACATAATCAGAAGCCGGGAGAGTGCTAGGCTGTGACGGTCGGGGTTGAGGTTGGAGTTGTCGTATGCGTCTCCATCATTTCGTTTTCCCCTTGGCGGCAATTATTGCAGTGCTCACATTGGCTCAGGCCGCTCACGCCAATGTCATGATCATCATCGACAAGTCGGCGCAGA
>DATBTA010000090.1:0-10392 GCA_036559505.1 Pseudolabrys sp.
CCTGAAACCGCATAGCGCTTTGGATTGATCAGGGAATCGATTTCGTCGTGCCAGACCAGCAGGCCGCCGGAAATGGAAATGGGAACGAGCAACGCAACAAGCCCGAGCGCGATCCAGAGATGCACGTTGAGCCAGAGGCGGCGCAACTGTGCCGCGCGCGTGTCCGCCATGGGACGCCCTTTCGCAATTCGCGACCGGAGCTATAACAGCCAACCCGGTTCCGTAAAATACAAAACAGCACCCGGTGTCCAGTTTTTAAGTATTCAAAACAATAAAGACAGTTTAGAAATATTCTAATTCCATAGTAACGCTTGAATATCAACTTGTTCTTGACGACGAATACTGTTCATGGTTTCAAATATAGCCTAATAATCAGCCTGATTATTACGGTTCTAAAGTATAGTATTCGATCAGGGCTGGGGAAGATGAACAACGCGATTTCAAGTATTCGGTCGGAGTCATTCGACCGATGCGGCAACTCTTCGCAATTTCTGAAGTCGACGGCCGGTTACTCCTCTGAATCGTCCAATCGTACTTTGTTGCGCACGGCCGTAAGTCTTGCCTCCTTGATGGCGGCATCCACGGCATCGGCGCAGGAAGGTGGAAGTTCAGGCCTGCAACTGCCGACGATCGACGTCTCCGGCAACAACCAGGGCGGCTACCAGGCGACGCAGCAGTCCATCACCCGCCTGCAGACGCCGCTGCTGGACACGCCTCAGACGATCAACGTGGTGCCGCAGCAGGAAATCCAGGAGCGGCGTCTCACCACGATGGAGGACGCGCTGCGCACGGTCCCCGGCATCACGTTCATGGCCGGCGAGGGCGGCCAGCAGGGTGACAGCCCGATCATCCGTGGCTTCGTCGCCCGTGGCGATATTTTCCGCGACGGATTTCGGGATCCCGGCTGGTACACCCGTGATCTTTTCGACGTCGATCGTGTCGAGGTTTACAAAGGGCCTTCCTCATTCGCCTTCGGCCGCGGCTCGACCGGCGGCGCCATCAACAACGTCTCGAAGCTTCCGACCGGTCAGACTTACGTCGAGGGCACCGCAACGATCAACTCGGTGGGCGGCTATCGCGCCGATGTCGACGCCAGCGGCAAGCGCGACAATATCTCGGGCCGAATCGCGGCGCTCTATACCGAAACCGACACGCCGAATCGCGACAATGTCTGGACAAGGCGTTGGGGTGTGGCGCCCTCGATCAGCGCCCAGCTCGACGAGAACACCAAAGCGACGCTCTGGTACATCTACCAGGGTGAAGAGGGTGCGCCGGATTATGGGTGGCCCTATCTGCCGCAACCCGGCTACAGCACGACGACCGGCGCCCTGGTGAATCGCGGTTACAATGGCAACGGGTCGCCCGTGATGCCGGTGCCGATTCCGCGCAACACCTGGTTTGGTATCGCCACAGGCCCGCTGCGAGACATTGTCACCACCGAGACGCATATTCTGAGCGCCAAGATCGAGCGCGACCTTGGCAGCAATTTCAAGATTACAAACGGCACGCGTTATCTGCTTAACGATCGCTTCGGCCGTAACACGGCACCGCGCGGTCTCGGCAACGCGGCGATGCAGCCATTCACCAGCGGTCTGACCACCGGCACCGGCGGTAACGGCATCGGCTATCCGATCGATCTGATGACCATCGGCCGCGAGCGGCGCGAACGCGAAACCGACGCTGGCTATTTGGTTAATGCAACCGATCTTACCGGAAAGTTCGATACCGGTATCATCAACCACACGCTGACCGCCGGCGTGGAGTTGTCCCGCGAAATACGAAATCAGACGCGCACCGATCTGTGCGTGCCAACCGGGGCTACCGCCAATCTCGCCTGCTATACCAGTCTGGTGAATCCGACGGTTGGTGGCGTGCCAGCGACAGGCTTCACCTTCGTCCCGGGAAACCAAACCCTGTCGACCGATTACGCGGCCTACGTGATCGACCAGATGAAGATCACGAAGTATTTCGAGCTGCTTGGATCGTTCCGGTTCGACCGCTTCTATACCCATTTTCTCGACGGAACCGGCGCGCCAGGCCAGCAAGATCTGAAGCGCACTGACAACCTGCCGAGCTATCGCTTCGGCGCGGTGTACCATCCGACGCCGAACTCAAGCCTCTACGTTGTTTACGGCAACTCTTACAATCCGTCCGCGGAGCTCGGCACTTTGTCGGGCAGCGCGAACAATGCTGCGAGCGTGACGCTCGCGCCGGAAAAAAATATCTCCTATGAAGCCGGTGTCAAAGTGGATGTGTTGGAGGGCAGCCTCAGTCTCACAGGTGCCGTTTTCCGCATTGAAAAGACCAACCTGCGCATACCCGGCGATCCGACCGCGCCGACGGCGCAGCAATTCCTGGTGCTCGACGGCCTGGCGCGTGTGGATGGTTTCGAAGCCGGGGCGGCCGGCAAGGTGACCGACAAATGGCAGGTCATTGGCGGCTACAGCTACCTCGATTCCAGTATTGCGAAGACGTCGAATCTGGCGGAACTCGGCCGCTGGCTGCCCAACGCACCACGCCACAACCTGTCAGTCTGGACGACCTACGATATCACCCAGAAATTGACGGTCGGGGCCGGCGCGACCTACCAGTCGGACGCGTTCGTCAACACGACGAACACCGCTTTTGTGCCCGAGTTTTGGAAGTTCGACGCGATGGTGAGCTACAAGGTCGACAACAAGTCGACGATCCAGCTCAATCTCTACAACATCACCGACGAGTTCTATTTTGCGCAGTATTACCAGGGCCAAGCGGTGCCGGCATCCGGCCGCTGGGCGTCGCTCTCTTACCGCACGCGCTGGTAAGCGAGAGAGGACACGCCGTCAATGATGATTCATGTGCCCAAGGTGCTGACGCCCGAACAGGTTGCGCGTTGTCGTGACGTCATGGAAAAAGCAGCGTGGGTCGACGGCCGCGTCACCGCGGGACATCAATCGTCCAAGGTGAAGAACAACCTGCAGCTTCCTGAAGTCTCGCCGGAGGCGCGTGAGCTTGGCGGCATGGTGGTCGAAGCGCTGGCGCGCAATAACCTCTTCATGTCGGCGGTGTTGCCAAAGCAGGTCTTTCCGCCGCTGTTCAACAGATATGACGCCGGAATGACTTTCGGCGCACATGTGGACAATGCCATCCGCGGCATCGCCAACAGCGGCATCCGCATTCGCACGGACGTCTCATCGACCCTGTTTATCTCTGCGCCGGAAGACTACGACGGCGGCGAGCTCGTTGTCGAAGACACCTATGGCAGCCACAGCGTGAAGCTGCCGGCCGGCGACATGATCGTCTATCCGGCGACCTCGCTGCACCACGTCACGCCGATCACGCGTGGGTCGCGGATCGCGTCATTCTTCTGGACGCAAAGCATGATCCGCGACGAGAGCAAGCGGTCGCTTTTGTTCGACATGGACATGGCCATCATCAAGCTCTCCCGCGATCACCCCGAGCATACGTCGGCCGTCGAGCTAACCTCCGTCTATCACAATCTGCTTCGGCAGTGGGCCGAGCCGTAAGGTCCGGCAAGACCCAAAAAAGAAAACGGCCCCGGAAGATCCGGGGCCGCTTCTGCATATTCGAACAGTCTATTTCGGCCGCTTGGCGGCTTCCTGCGCAAGGCTCAAATCGACGTAGTTCTTGATGTCGATCTTCTTCTTCACAAATCCAAGGTCATGCGTCACATCGACGTTGCGCTGTAGCGCTTCGACGTTCGGGATAAGATTTGGATCGCGGAAGGTGTCCTGCTTGGTGAAGAGCCAGCCGAACCGCTCGGGAGGCACCTTGGTGAGGTTGGATGCGATCTTCGCGACCTCGTCGTGGTTTTTCGGATCCTGGTACCAGCGCGTGATCCGAAGCATGTCCTCCATGAAATCGATCATCGCGGCGCGATTCTTGTCGATGAAGGATTTGCGCGCGGTCCAGACGATCATCTGCGTGACGCCGAGGGCCTCGCGCTGCTCAAACAGGACCTTTCCTTCCTCCTTCAGCTTTGGATTGAACGAGAAGGGCAGCACGGCCGGGATGAGATCGGCCTTTTTTTCCAGCAGCATCGCCGGCATCGCCGGCAGCGGG
The DNA here is from genome assembly GCA_036559505.1 of Pseudolabrys sp. Lineage (GTDB taxonomy): Bacteria > Pseudomonadota > Alphaproteobacteria > Rhizobiales > Xanthobacteraceae > Pseudolabrys. The sequence continues at coordinate 4,063 of DATBTA010000090.1, forward strand.
CCTTCCAGCATTGTGTAGTCGCGCTTTTCCTCGAGCCCGTGCTTCTTCAGCATGGCGCGGATCGCTACGTCGATGGCGCTGCCGCCGCCGTTCGTTCCGATCACCTTGCCCTTGAGATCTTCGACCTTGTTGATGCCGCTGTCCTTGCGCACGTAGTACTGGGTGCTGTAGTGGCCGGGCACGCCGTCCTGGAATTCGTCGGCGATGACGCGAATATCGCTGAGCCCGGCATTTTCGATTGCAATCGCGAGCGACGAATAAGCGAGGTTGGAAACCTCGAGCTCGTTATTGGCAATCGCCGTGATCATCTGCGGCGTGCCCTGATAGCGCGTGGCTTCAAGCGTGTAGGATTTGCCCAGATGCTTGGCCAGATCCTTCTTTTCCAAAACGATCGATGCCCAGTTGGAGACTGGCGCCACCCACGACATGCGAATTTTCACCGGCTCTGCACTGTTCGCAATGCCGGCAAGGCCGAGTACACACACGCCGGCCAGCGCGAGTTTCAAAAGGCGCATGATTTTCCTCCCAGTTTCGCCGGGTCTGCGCATTCACTGGCAGACTTCTCGCTGCGAAGATGAAGATTGTCGGAGGTCCAACTGATTTTGGCAAGCCTACCGGGCGCGGCAAACGCCCGCCATCCGGTACACTCAGGCGGTGCTGGGCGCGTGCGCTTCCTGGTGCCAGATCAGCAGCCGGCGGCGGATCAGGCTCATGGCTTTGACCAGGACGTAGCCGACGACCGCGATTTCAAGAATACCGGCAAAAACGCTGGTAGAATTGGCGAAGCGCGAAGCCGTTATCATTGCCCCGCCGAGGCCGTAGCCGCCCATCAGCATCTCGGCAACAACTGCGACGATCAGCGACAGCGGCAATGCGACCTGCAGTCCGGTCATGATCTGCGGCGACGCCGCCGGCAGAATGACCTGATAGAGGAGCTCGCGGTTGTTCGCCCCCATATTTCTCGCCGACCAGATCAATTCTCTTTCGACGCCCTGGATTGCGATGACGGTCGCCGCAATGACCGGAAAGATGGCGTCGATGACGATGATGGTGATCTTGGAAACGTCATAGACGCCAAGCCAAAGGATGACGACCGGAAGGAATGCGATCTTGGGCATGGGAAAACCGACCGAAACGATCGGGTCAAAAAACCAGTTGGCGATGACGTTGCGCGACATCGCCATCCCGATCAGGACGCCAAGAACCGCGCAGATTGCGAAGGCAACAAGCGCACGATAAAGCGTAAGGCCAGTGTTGATCCATAGATCGCCGTAGATTGCATCATTCCAGATACGTTCGAGCACCGCGCTCAAAGCCGGCAGCTGGAATGGCGTAAAGGTGCCGCTGCGTGCCAGAACCTCCCAGGCGATCGCAAGCGCAAGAATCGAAAAGATATGAGCGAAACCCCACAGCAGCCGGGACGCGAGCCGTGCGGCCTGTTCGGGCAGGCCGTCCCGGGCGGCATTAGGAATCGCCGGAACTAGTCGCGCCATGCCAGCGTCCGTTTCGTTACCAGCAAATAAAGCCGGTCGGCGGCAAATCCAAGAAAGGCAACGGTCAGTACGACCGCGTACATCGCGTCATACGACCCGTTGGCGCCGAGAGAGCCGATCAAGTGGCCAAAGCCTTTTTGCGCGACGATCAGCTCGGATGACACCAACAGGATGAAGGACAGCGCGAGCGCTGTACGAATGCCATTGAGCAGTTCGGGCATCGCGCTTGGCACGACGACGTCCCACAACATGCGCAGCCGGCTCGCGCCCATGCTGCGCGCCGACCAGACCAGCACCTGCTCGCTCGAGCGCGCACCGTTGAACGCACCGAGCGTCACCGGCAGCATGCAACCCAGAAAAATCAGCAGGATTTTCGATCCATCGCCGAATCCGAGCCAGATCACGGTCACCGGTATCAACGCGGATTTCGGCAGCGGATAAAAGATTTCGACGAGCGGGGCGACCACAACGTTCACCGGCCTCCACCACGCCATGGCGATGCCGACGATACCGCCGATCAGAACTGCGAGGGTCAATCCGGCGCCGGCCCGATAGAGCGAGGACGCGCCATTGCTGATGAGCTCGCCGTCCTTGACCATGGCAATTCCGGCCGAGATCACTTCAGACAAAGGCGGCAAAGCGGACGTCGATACAAGCTCGAGCCTCGCCACAAGCTCCCAGGCGACCGCGAGCAGAAGCAAGGGAAGATAGCGGATCAGGGATTGCTTCATGACCGCTTGCCCTGTGCCTTGATCGCTTCTTCCTTCACCAGATTCCAGATTTCGTCGACTTTCTCGACGAAGAACTTGTTCTTGAAGATATCGGGATCGTTCTTGTCGAATTTGGTGTCGACAATTGTCTTGATGCGTCCAGGCCGCGCCGACATCACCGCAACCCGATCGGCAAGATAAACGGCCTCCTGCACGTCGTGCGTGACAAAGATCACGGTCTTCGGCGTGCGTTGCCAGATGCGCAGCAGTTCGCTTTGCATGAGACCGCGCGTCTGCGCGTCGAGCGCGCCGAACGGTTCATCCATCAACAGGATCTTCGGATCGAAGGCAAGCGTGCGCGCGATCGCGGTGCGTTGCTTCATGCCGCCGGATAGTTGCGAAGGATAGCTGTCCTCGAAGCCGGCGAGCCCGACGAGCTCGATGAAGTCCATGGCGCGTTTCTCGCGCTCGTCTTTGGGCAGGTCCTGCCGTTCGAGACCGTAGAGAATATTTCCCCGCACGGTCTTCCACGGAAACAGCGCGAAGTGCTGAAAGACGATGCCGCGGTCGGGCCCGGGGCCGGCGACGTTCTGGCCGTCGATCAGGATCGCGCCGGTTTCGACTGGCAAAAATCCGCCGATGAGATAGAGCAAAGTGGATTTGCCGCAACCGGACGGTCCGAGCAGCGCGACAAACTCGCGATTGGCAACCTCAAGCGAAACCTGGTCGAGCGCCAGGACCTCGCGCCCGCGCGGCGGACGATAGAGATGGTTGACCCTATCGATGACGATCTGTGCTGCGGCAGCCATGACGGATCAAACGTCCCCAACCGGCACAATCTGTCAAGCGCCGTTCGCACTGGCCGGATGCTGCGCATGGCCTATAATGTGGGACCCCCAACTTTCAGCGCTTTCAAGAGGAAATATCAGTGGCCAACACGCTTCTCGAAGCCCGCCGCGAGCTCGCGCTTGCAAACCGTATTGTCGCCAATGAGGGCGTGATCGATGCCTTCGGCCATGTCAGCATGCGGCATCCGGACAATCCGAGACGCTATTTACTGTCGCGCTCGCGCGCGCCCGAGCTGGTGACTCCGGACGACTTCATCGAATATGACCTGGACTCGCAGCCGCAACGCGATCCGGGCGTTGGGCAATATTCAGAACGGGTGATCCACGGCGAAATCTACAAGGCGCGGCCGGAAGTGAATTCGGTGTGTCACCATCATTGTCCGGCATTCATGCCGCTGCTCGCCACCGGCACCGACTACATGCCGATTTTCCACCTCGGTTCCGTCGGCGGCATCAGGCCGCCGTTCTGGGATCAGCGGGATGAATTCGGCGACACCAATATGCTGGTGATAAAGCCAGAGGAGGGCGCTTCGCTGGCGCGCGCACTTGGCAAGCACTGGATGGTGCTGATGATGCGCCACGGCGTCACGGTGGCCGGCACCAGCGTGCGCGATTGTGTCTTCCGCTCAGTCTACTCGGCACGCAATGCCGCGTATCAGGTCACGGCGATGACGATCGGCTCCGACATCGCGACCCTTTCACCCGGCGAAACCATGTTGGCGGGCCAGATCAGCTCCAAGACCACAGGCCTCACGCGATCCTGGGAATATTGGTCAATGCGCGTGACGGGAAAGGCCGGAGGGCTTTCGGCTCCAACCGACCGTAAATCAAGCCCAAAAAGGCGGTCCGCGCCTGCGAAACGGCCGAGCAGGAAGCGAAGCCGCAAAAAGCGGCGCTGATACATTAAGCTTTTCTGCGAGCGGGTCCCGGTGTTGAATGCCGCCCACAAGGGGGCGTACGCTAATAAACAAAAACATCCAGGGAGGAGACGCATGAAACCAATCAAGACAATCGGCGGCGCGCTCGGAATTGCGCTCGCGCTGGCCGTTGGGCCGGTCTCGGCGGAGGATCAGCTGAAGGTGGCCATCGGCCAGATCAACAACTGGGAAAATCAGGCGCCCACGCTCGGCCAGGATGCCGGCATCTTCAAGAAGCATGGACTGGTGCTCGAGAATGTCGGCACGCAAGGAGCCGGCGAAACCATTCAGGCGGTGATCTCGGGTTCAGCCGATATCGGCGCCGGCGTCGGCGCCGCCGGCGTGATGCGAGCCTTCTCGAAAGGCGCGCCGGTGCGCATTCTGGCGCCTGCCTTCACCGGGACCGGCGACCTGTTCTGGTACGTGAAAGCGGATTCGAAAATCAAAAGCCTGAAGGACGCCACGGCTGAGAACACGATCGCCTATTCCACCAACGGATCGAGCTCGAACAATCTCGTCGTTGCATTCGTCACCGAGCTCGGCGCAAAGGCCAAGCCGACGGCGACCGGTGGCCCGGCGGCGACGCTCACTGCTGTCATGTCCGGTCAGGTCGATATCGGCTGGGCGGCGCCGCCCTTTGGACTGCAGGAAATCAAGGAAGGCAAAATCCGCATCGTTGCCCATGGCAGCGATGTGCCCTCGTTGCGCAGCCAGACTGTGCGTACGCTGATCGTGAACGAAAATTCGCTCAAGACCAAGCGTGATGCGATCATACGGTTCATGGAAGCGTACCGGGAGTCGGTTGACTGGATGTATTCCGATCCCAAGGCGGTCGAGATGTATTCGGCAAAAATTCACCGCCCCGTGGAGTTGCTCAAGGACTCGATGGCGAAATTTCAGCCGAAGGACGCGTTGCAGACTGACAAGTTCGCCGATCTCGACGGCGCGATCGCCGACGCGGTCAAATTGAAATTCCTGGAGAAGCCGCTGACCAAGGAACAAATTGCGGAATTGCTGCAGATTCCGCCGCGCAAAAAATAGAATTTACAGTACGAAATGAAAACGGGCCGCTGCTTGAGCAGCGGCCCGTTTGTCTATGCCGAGTTGCGGATTACATTTTCTTCTTTGCCTTTTTCTTGCCGCCGCCCTTGGCCGCCGCTGCTTTGCAGGCACCCGGCTTGGCGCCCTTTGCGCCGTCCTTTGCAGCGTAGCAGGCGTTAAAATACGTGAACTTGACGCCACCTTTGTCGGCGCACACCGGAGCGTTCCCCGAGCAGATGAGCTGCGGGGGCGGCGGCGGTGCCGCGGCTGCCGCCTTCTTCTTCGCGGCCTCGCTGGGCACGGCCGAGCCGATCACAAATGCAACGGCGGCCGCCGCAACGAACGTGGCATATGCAAGATTTTTGAACTTCATCGGATTCCTCCCCACCAGTTTTGGACGAAACATAGTAGAAGGTGGCGCGCCACGATGACAAGAAATTTAAGCTGAAATGACCGCCCTCAAACCTGAACGTGCATTCATGTGGGGCAGGGTCAATGCCTGCTTTTGACTGCTGCGTTTATCGCGCCAAGGATGGTGGCGCGTCCGGATTTCAACGTGGCGCGCACCGTTTCAAGCTTGCCGATCGCGCCCATCTCGCGCTGGCGCTTGACGGTCGAATCCACCATCAACGGGTCGAGTCCGAGTTCGCGCAGGGTCGCGGCGGACTCCTCCATTTCGGCTGCCCGCCGGGCTCCATGGCTGGCCATGCGCTCGAGGTTGTAGTCGGCGATCTGTCCCCAATCGAGCGTCGGATAGTTGTTCTTCAGGGACGCCGTCACTTCGTCCAGGACACCGGCCCGTGCCGCGGCGAGGAAGCACTCCAGCGTCAGCGCCTCCATGCCTTTGATCATCACGCTGCGGATCATCTTGATGGCCGCCGCCAAGCCGATTTCGGAACCAACCACCGACAGCTGCATCTCGAGCTCGCGCAACAAAGGCGAAATTGCCTCCGCATGCGGGCCGCCGATGAGGAGTGGCGTCTGGTGCCGGGCCGGGTGAATGGCGGCAACCACCGCAACATCGACGTAGCGGGCCCGCTCGCCCAGGAGCCTGGCGGTTTCCTGCTTGCGGCCGGGAGAAACCGAATTGACATCGAGATAGTAAGGATTGCCGTTCAGGTGCGGGGCAACGGAACGCGCGGCGTCCACGCTCGATGCGGCCGTAACGGCAGAGATGACAATGTCCGTCTCGCGCACGGCATCGGCGGCTGAGGCGGCCGCACGCACCCCGGTCGCTTCGCTGGCGGCTTTGAGAGGTGCGCCGGCCTGTTCTGGAAACAGGATGTCCCAGGCCGCGATACGTTCAACGCCGGCATCCCTG
>DATBTA010000091.1:0-5812 GCA_036559505.1 Pseudolabrys sp.
CAAGAAACCAAAATTATTTGCAACGCGAGAGGATACCCATGCCTATCAAGGTCGGTGATCGATTGCCTGATACGAAGTTCCGCGTCATGACGACCGAAGGTCCGGTCTGGAAAACGACGGATGAAGTCTTCAAAGGGCGCAAGGTCGCGCTATTTGCCGTGCCCGGCGCCTTTACCCCGACCTGCAATAACCTTCACATCCCCAGCTTTCTGAACAATGCCGCCGCCATCAAGGCGAAGGGTGTTCACAGCATCGCAGTGACCGGCGTGAACGACGTGTTCGTGATGGAAGCCTGGAAGAAGTCGAGCGGCGCCGAAGGAAAGATCGATTTTCTCGCCGACGGCAACGGCGACTTTGCCAAGGCGATCGACATGGCCTTCGACGGATCGGGCAACGGTCTCGGCACCCGCTCCAAGCGCTATTCGATGCTGGTCGATGATGGCGTCGTGAAAAAGCTCAACATCGAAGACGCGCCCGGCAAGTGCGAGATCTCCGGCGGCCAGACCTTGCTGGGCCAGCTCTAGAATTCTCCACCAGGAATTCGGGATGGCCGGGAATTTTCCGGCCATTTCGTTTTGCGGGACTATTTTGTCTTCATCGCGCCGATCGCACCTGCGCGCGCGGCGACGATGCCTTCACGCGCAAGCTCATCGGCCCGCTCGTTCATGGCATGACCGGCATGGCCCTTGACCCAGTGCCAGTGCACCTTGTGATGGCCGAGCACCTCATCGAGCCGCTTCCACAGGTCGATGTTCTTGACCGGCTTCTTGTCCGACGTGCGCCAGCCGTTCTTTTTCCAGCCGTGAATCCACGATGTGATTCCGTTCTTGAGATATTCACTGTCGGTATGAAGGTCGACCGTGCACGGCCGCTTCAGCGCTTCCAGCGCAGAAATTGCCGCCATCAATTCCATGCGGTTATTCGTCGTATGCGGCTCGCCGCCCATCAGCTCTTTTTCCTGGTCGCCAAAAACGAGAATGGCGCCCCAGCCGCCCGGGCCCGGATTGCCCGAGCAGGCACCATCCGTGTGAATGGTCACGCGCTGCTCGGTCATCAGAGCCCGTAATCCTCGACGCTTTTTACCGACTGGTGGAAGCGCAGTTTGCGGTAGTATTCGAGCGGATCCTTCGGCCGCACCAGTGCGCCGTCGGGCACCGCGAGCCAATCAACCAGCCGTGTGAGAAGAAATCGTGTGGCGGCGCCGCGCGCGAGAATCGGCAGCGCGGTCCGTTCGGCCTCGGACAGCGCGCGCACCTTGTCGTACGCGTTGAGCAACGCGCGTCCCTTGGTCACGTTGTAGGAATGGTCGGCCTCGAAGCACCAGGCGTTGAGGCAGACCGCCACGTCGTAAAACAGCGTGTCGGTGCAGGCGAAATAGAAGTCGATCAGGCCCGATAATTTGGTGCCGAGAAAAAAGACGTTATCTGGAAAGAGATCGGCGTGAATCACGCCTTGCGGCAATTGGCGCGGCCATGATTTTTCCAGCGCATCGAGTTCCTTGGCGATTTCGCCACAAAGGCCGGGGCGCACGCTGTCGCCACGCGGCTTCGCGTGCTCATACAGCGGACGCCAGCTTTCGATCGACAAGGCGTTCGCGCGCTTGAGCTTGAAATCCGCGCCCGCAAGATGCAGTTGTGCCAGCGCTTCGCCGACCGCGGCGCAGTGACCGGGATTTGGCCGCCGGATCCAGAGGCCGTCGAGAAACGTCACAATCGCCGCCGGCCGCCCGGCAATCTTGCCGAGCATCCCGCCCTGCCTGTTCTTGACCGGTTGCGGGCATGTGATGCCGCGCGCGGCGAGATGCTCCATCAGGCCCAGAAAAAACGGCAGGTCACCTTCCGCGACGCGCTTTTCATACAACGTGAGAATGAAATTCCCGGCGCGGGTGTGCACCAGGAAATTCGAGTTCTCGACGCCCTCCGCAATGCCTTTGTAGGAGAGAAGTTCGCCGATGTCATAGCCTGAGAGAAAGCGGGTAAGGTCTTCCGCCGCCACGTCGGTGTAGACCGCCATTTAAGCGCTACTCCGCCGGCTCGTGCTCCCGCAGCGGGCGGGGCAGCGGAAAGAACACTCCCTCCTCGGTCGCAGTTACGGTCTCAAGCTCGATCGCGAAACGCTCCGAGAGCGCACCCAGGATTTCCTCAACCAGGACTTCCGGCGCGGAAGCGCCCGCCGTGACGCCGATCTTGCTGACGCCGTCGAAATAGCTCCAGTTGAGGTCCGCCGCGCGCTGCACCAGAACTGCACGCGGGCAGCCCGAACGCTCGGCCACCTCTTTTAATCTTTGCGAATTTGACGAATTCGGCGCGCCGACGACGATCATCGCGTCCACGACCGGCGCCACGCGCTTGACCGCGTCCTGGCGGTTCGTGGTCGCATAGCAGATGTCTTCCTTGTGAGGGCCGACGATGTTCGGAAACCGCCTCTTGAGATGCTCGACCATCTCGGCGGTGTCGTCGACCGACAGGGTGGTCTGAGTCACGTAAGCAAGCTTGCGCTCGTCGCGCGGCGTATACCGGTCGATGTCGCCGGTTGTCTGCACCAGGGTGATGCTTCCGGCCGGGAGCTGGCCCATGGTGCCAACGACTTCCGGATGGCCCGCATGCCCGATGAGCAGGATTTCGCGCCCGCGCCGGTAATGGATCTCCGCCTCACGATGAACCTTTGTCACGAGCGGACAGGTCGCATCGAGCGAGATCAGATTGCGCCGCGAGGCTTCTTCCGGAACCGAGCGTGGAACTCCGTGTGCGGAGAAAATCACCGGCACATTGTCATCAGGAATCTCGCTCAGCTCCTCGACGAAAATCGCGCCCTTTTTTCGCAGGCTGTCGACAACATATTTGTTGTGCACGATCTCGTGCCGCACATAGACCGGCGCCCCGTAGATCGTGAGTGCCCGCTCAACCGATTCAATCGCACGCACGACGCCGGCGCAGAACCCGCGCGGTGAGCAGAGAAAGACCTTCAGAGCTGGTTTTGGCAGGTTTGCTGACATGCAACTCCTCGAAACAGCGCATTTTCTGCGCGCATTTCAACCCCCGACATGGGGTGCGCGGGCCTTCCCTGTCAAGCGGAACGGTTGCATGAGGGGGCCTCTCCCCCTATATTCCGGCCACTTTCCGATCATCATCGATGATCTGGTGCTTCGCCCGGAGGGCGGGCGGAGCGTAGAGGAGATTTTGCCATGGCGACCGCAGCACCCTTGATGCCGAAGGCGACCGCCGTCTGGCTTCTGGACAACACCGCGCTGTCGTTCGACCAGATCGCCGAGTTCTGCAAGCTGCACCCGCTGGAGGTAAAGGCCATCGCCGATGGCGACGCCGCGCAGGGAATCAAGGGCCTGGACCCGATCGTGACCGGCCAATTGACCCGCGAGCAGATTTCGGAAGCCGAGAAAAACCCGGACACGCGCCTCAAGCTGACCGACCCGAAGGTCGCGGTTCCCTCGCCGGATCGCGGCAAGAAGGGTCCGCGTTACACCCCCGTTTCGCGCCGCCAGGACCGCCCGAATGCCATCCTGTGGCTGGTGCGCAACCATCCGGAGCTCAAGGACAGCGCGATCATGCGCCTCGTCGGCACGACCAAGTCGACGATCGCGTCGATTCGCGACCGTACGCACTGGAATTCGGCCAATCTGGCGCCGATGGATCCTGTGACGCTCGGCCTTGCGTCACAGATCGACCTCGATCTCGAAGTATCGCGGGCCAACAAGGAAAAGCCCGCGCCGGTCGACACCGGCGCGACGCTGTTGCCGGCAGCCGAAACCACGGCGCGCAAGGAAGCCGAAGTGGCTGCGGCTGCGGCTGCGGAAAGCGACAAAAAGCCCGGCGAGATGGACGTCAGCGCCGTGTTTGCCAAGCTCAAGCAGCTCGGCGGCAAAGGCGACAAAGAAGGCGAATGACGGGGCGCGAATTTTCGCCGTTCTTTTCGCCGTTCTTGCGAAAAATTCGATGCAATATTTGCGCGCGGGCCCGTGCGGCTGAGCGAGTACACGCGCCGGTCGCGAGGAGTTGATCGCTTCCGGTATCAGGCTGCAGCATGAATCGCGGCTAAGTTCCGAACTAGAATTATTTGCGAATTCGAAATTAAGTCAGGATTCATCCGTGGGGCGCACGGTCGCGCCACGGGCATCTCGCGACCTACCGCGACAATCTGCTCGAACATGTGGCTGTGAAGGCGCGCCTCACGGAGCGTCACTCACCCGGCCGCGCGGAACCGCCGAACTCCCACCCGGCGGTCGCGCGGCCGGAGCCGTTTTGGCTTCAATATCCGCGCGTGCCCTCGATCGCCGCAACGTAGCGCGCGACCGATTTTTCCAGCACGCCTTTTGCGTCTTTTGCGACGACGCGGTCGAAATAGTGTCCGTAAACGACGTCGAACTTGTACGGCGCCATGGCTTTGCCGATGTGCTCGACCTCGCGCTTCGACAGCGGAAGAAAGTTCGGATAGCTGCGCATGAAGGAAAACCATTTCCGGTCTTGCGCGATGGTGAGGATGTCTCCCGCGCAGACGACGCCGCGCCCGCCCGCTCCTCCCGCCCAGTGAACGACCGTGCCGCCCGGAAAGTGGCCGCCGCAGCGGACCAATGTGACGCCATCCCAAAGCTTGTACGTGTCGCCCTGCCACAACTTGATCGCCGGTCCCTTCCGCATGATCCATTCCTGATCGGCGGCATTAAGATGGATCGGGCAGCCGAAGGCAGCCGCCCATTCGTTCATCGTCGTGTAGAAATGCGGATGCGAGATCGCGATCGCTTTCAGGCCCCCGAGGCCCTTGATGAGACTCACTGTGGCCGGATCGAGCGTCGCAACGCAGTCCCAGAGAATATTGCCCCCTTCCGTTTGCACCAGGATCGCGCGTTGGCCGATGGCGAAGCCGGCACCGATGCCGATCACGCCGGCTTCATATTCGTGGAACGCATTCATGTGGCTCTGCTGCAGCGCGGACAGCGTCGTCCAGGTCTGGCCGCGCGGCGGCACGTATTGCCGCTCCTCCTCGCAGATCGGGCATTGGGCGGGCGGCTGCGCGCTTTCGGGATATTGCGTGCCGCAGGCGGTGCAGATGTAGAGGGGCATGAGTTTCCTTGCGCGTTTACCGAATGACAGCGCGCATTTTCATTGTTTGATGCGCTTTTGCAAAGCGCTGTACAGTTGCGTCCGTCCACGCAATATATGACGGCAAGTTACCACAATGTCCGCTTCACCCCCGAAAGATGGGGTAATCGGCCGGGGTGTTTTGTGGATAGCTGAAGAATGTGGGTGCTGCGCTTCAGGCTGATGGTGATACGGGGTCACCGTGGTAACGGGCCCCAAGCATCAGAAGGAGAAGCGCAGCATGGAGCATTTTGCCGGACTGGACGTGTCAGTCAATGAGACGAGCGTCTGCATTGTGGATGGTACGGGCAGGATTGTTCGGGAAGTAAAGGTTGCGAGCGAACCTGAGGCTTTGTCGGCGGTACTCAAGGGCGACGTCTATCACTTCAAGCGGATTGGACTGGAAGCCGGGCCGCTGTCGCAGTGGCTTTACAGTGCTTTTGCCGAGGCGGGCCTGCCGGTGATCTGTGTCGAGACGCGGCACATGCGGGCTGTTCTGCAGGCGCAGATCAACAAGACCGATCGCAACGATGCCCGCGGCATCGCGCAGATGATGCGAGCGGGCCTTTATCGGCCGGTGCATGTGAAGACGTTACGCAGCCAGAAGCTGCGCACGCTGCTGACCCATCGCAAGCTGCTGCAGTCGAAGGCGATCGCCATCGAGAACGATCTGCGCGGCACGTTACGCAACTTCGGCCTCAAGGTCGGCGTGGTGGGGA
>DATBTA010000092.1:0-4808 GCA_036559505.1 Pseudolabrys sp.
GATGTTGCGCAGCGACGCCACTTCTTCCGGCGAGCAGACAAGTCCGTCGACCCCTATGTCCCGCGCTTGCGCGGCGCGAGCGACCGCGAGTTCTTTGACATTCATCTCATAGCCGGCGGCGGCAAGGTCGGCATCGTCATAGGACGTCAGCACGGTCACTGCGAGAATGCGCAGCTTTGAGCCTTGCTTACCTTCGACTGCAGCCTTCATGGTTTGCGGATAGGCGTGAACCGTCAGGAACGTGGCGCCCATTTGCGCGACGCTCTCCACGCCTTTCGTCACCGTGTTGCCAATGTCGTGCAGCTTGAGGTCGAGAAACACCTGTTTACCGGATGTGATCAGCCGAGCGGCAAAGGGCAGGCCGCCGGCAAAAGCAAGTTGGTATCCGATCTTATAGAACCAGACCGCATCGCCGAGACGCGCGACCATTGCTTCGCCGGCAGCCACCGACGGTACATCAAGTGCAACGATCAGCCGCTCGCGCGCATCCAACGACACGGTTAAACCCCCCGCACCATCATTCGTGCCATATCGACCAAACGTTCGAGTTGCGCCCGAAGCTGGTTGGCGATGGCGGTATCGGTGATGTTATCCATCTCGTCAAACGCCGTATCGGCCCGTTGAATGGTGACTTGCTCAGGAATGACCAGGGCACCGCAGCCAAGCTCAAGAATTTGCCGCAGAGCCATCAGCGACCGCAATCCGCCCGCACGTCCGGGTGAAGCCGATGAGATGGCGAACACACGTCCCTTGAATGCGGCGTAGGTCGGATCACCTCGCTCGCGCACGCGCGACACCCAATCGATGGCATTCTTCAGAAGCGGCGTGACGGACGCGCTGTACTCCGGGCTGGCGATGAATACACCGTGATGCGCCATGATCATTTGCTTGAGCTTGAGCGCGTTGGCGGGCTGTCCGGCGCGCGCATCGATGTCAGCGTCGTAAATCGGCAGCGGATAGTCGGCAAGCGAAATGCGGGTGACTTCGACATCGAGAAGCGTGAGCTCTTTTGCCGCCAGTGCCGCCAGCCGGACGTTGTGCGAGCCCGTGCGTATCGAGCCTGGCACGACGAGAATTTTGGGGATTGGCATCAACGGCTCCGCTTTCGCGGGCGATGACACCACACCATCAGCGGCCGCGATAGACCCACACGCGCGCCGGCGGCAGGTTCATCCAGATGAGCTCGGACGACTCGGCACGCACGCCTGACAATTCTTTCGGAATCGGCGGAAGCATTGCATAGGTGAACTGCACGAACGGAGCGCCTACTGCGAGCAGGGTCATCGCGTCGGAAATCAAGCGCACCCGGGTGCGCAAAGGTTTAGTCACGAGGGGAAGCCCCGACACGACCGCAGCGGCCGGCTCATCGACATAGCTTTCCAGCAACCTCCGCAGACGATAGGCATCGCCCTGCACGACCGTCGCCGCCGGATAACGCGTGCGCAGCAACCGGCAAAAATCAGGATTGAATTCGACAAGGATTAACCGACCAGGATCAACGCCGTGCCGAACGAGCGCCTCGGTCACAGGGCCGGTGCCCGGACCCAATTCGATCACGGGACCCTGCGAGCGTGGATCGACATAGCGCGCCATCGCTCGCGCGAGCACGCGGCTCGACGGCATTACTGCGCCGGTCGAGAGTGGCTTTTCAATCCAGGAGCGGATGAACTGCATCTCGTCATCGAGACGCAGACTCTTTTTTTCGACGCGGGCAACTGAATGTAAGGGCATTGCTGCGGGGTCACGCGTACGTGCGGCGGGTCTCGCCGCAACATTTACGGGTATAGGGCGCAAGGCGGGGGGTCAAGATGGGTTACCCTGATTGGCTGCCTCGGCTTCCCAAACCATCCAAAAACTCTTTGACTCGACTGAAGAAACCGGCCGATTCCGGCTGAGTTACCTCCGACGACAGCTTTTCGAACTCCGCCAGCAGCTCGCGCTGGCGTTTGGTGAGGTTTTGCGGCGTTTCCACCGCTACTTGAACGTACATGTCTCCAGTTTGTTTCGCCCGCAGCACCGGCATTCCTTTGCCTGCCAACCTAAAGCGGCGGCCGGTCTGCGTGCCAGCCGGGACCTTGACCTTTACCTTGCTGCCGTCGATCGCCGGCACCTCAAATTCACCGCCAAGTGCGGCGCTGGCCATCGAGATGGGCACGCGGCAATGCAGATCGGCTCCATCGCGCTGGAAGAACTCGTGCGATCCGACTTCAAGAAAAATATAGAGGTCGCCGGGCGGGCCGCCGCGCAGGCCCGCCTCGCCTTCGCCGGCAAGCCGGATACGGGTACCGTCTTCGACACCGGCCGGAATATTCACTGAAAGCGTACGCTCGCGCGTCACCCGGCCGCCGCCGCCGCAGACTTTGCAGGGATCATCGATCACCTGACCGCGGCCATGGCATGTGGGACATGTGCGCTCGAGCGTGAAGAAGCCCTGCGCATGGCGGATTTTACCCGCGCCGCCGCAACTTCCGCATTGTTTTGGCTTGGTGCCCGCTTTCGCGCCGCTGCCGGAGCACGCTTCGCAGGTCACCGAAGTGGGAATGCGAATCTGCGCCGTCTTGCCGATGAAGGCCTCATCGAGCGTTATTTCCATATTGTAGCGCAGGTCGGATCCACGCTCACGGCCGGAGCCGCGACCACGCGCCGATCCCATGCCGAAAATACCTTCGAAAATGTCCGCAAAGGTCGAGCCGAAGTCAGCGCCGAACCCGTGCCCGCCGCCCATGCCGCCATGCTCAAATGCAGCATGACCGAACCGGTCATAGGCAGCGCGCTTGTCGCCATCCTTCAGGACGTCGTACGCCTCGTTGATTTCCTTAAAGCGGTGCTCACAGTCCTTGTCGCCCGGATTGCGGTCCGGGTGGTGCTGCATGGCGAGCTTGCGGAACGCTGCCTTGAGCTCGACCTCTGTGCAGGTGCGGGTGACGCCGAGAACTTCGTAATAGTCGCGCTTGGACATCCGGCTGCCGCCCTAGTTCAAACCGCCGGACCAGCCGTACGTGATTCGGCCGCCCAACGTCCCCGCAAAACATGCACCCCCGGACGCATGTCCGGGGGTGAGATCATTCGCGGACCGGCTGTACATGGCTCGAAGGCCGCGGTCAGGCAGATTTCTTCTTGTCGTCGTCGACCTCGGTGAACTCCGCGTCAACCACGTCTTCCTTTTTCTCACCCGAAGCTGCGTCATCGCCGCCGGACGCGTTCTGCGCTTCCTGCTGCTGCTTGTACATGGCCTCGCCAAGCTTCATCGATGCCTGCGCCAGCGCGTTGGTCTTGGCCTGGATCGCCGAAGAATCGTCGCCCTTGAGCGCTTCCTTCAGATCGGCAATCGCATTCTCAATCGCGGTGCGATCTGCATCGCCGATTTTCGAGCCATGCTCTGAAAGCGCCTTCTCGGTCGAGTGCACAAGTGCCTCGGCGTGATTTTTCGCCTCGACCGCAGCCTTGCGCTTCTTGTCCTCTTCGGCGTGAGACTCCGCGTCCTTGACCATCTTTTCGATATCTGCCTCGGACAGGCCGCCCGAAGCCTGGATGCGGATTTGCTGCTCCTTGCCGGTTGCCTTGTCCTTGGCCTGCACATTGACGATGCCGTTGGCGTCGATGTCGAAGGTGACTTCGACCTGCGGCACGCCACGCGGCGCCGGTGGAATGCCGACGAGGTCGAACTGGCCGAGCATCTTGTTGTCAGCGGCCATCTCGCGCTCACCCTGGAACACGCGGATCGTCACCGCGTTCTGATTGTCCTCGGCGGTCGAGAAGACCTGGCTCTTCTTGGTCGGGATCGTTGTGTTGCGGTCGATGATGCGCGTAAACACGCCGCCCAACGTTTCGATGCCCAGCGAGAGTGGAGTTACGTCGAGCAGGAGCACGTCCTTCACGTCGCCCTGCAGCACGCCGGCCTGGATGGCGGCGCCTACTGCAACGACTTCGTCGGGGTTTACGCCCTTATGCGGCTCCTTGCCGAACAGCTGCTTCACAACCTCCTGCACCTTCGGCATGCGGGTCATGCCGCCGACCAGGACGACCTCGTTGATTTGCGCCGCCGAAATGCCGGCATCCTTGAGCGCCTGCTTGCACGGCTGCATCGTCTTTTGGACAAGGTCGTCGACCAGCGCCTCGAACTTGGCGCGGGTCAGCTTCATCGTCAGATGCTTGGGACCCGACGCATCAGCCGTAATGAACGGCAGGTTGATTTCAGTCTGTGTCGTCGACGACAACTCGATCTTCGCCTTTTCCGCGGATTCCTTTAACCGCTGCAGCGCGAGCTTGTCGCGGCGCAAATCAATGCCCTGCTCTTTCTGGAATTCGTCGGCGAGATAGTTGACCAGCCGCATGTCGAAGTCTTCGCCACCCAGGAACGTGTCGCCGTTCGTCGACTTCACCTCGAACACGCCGTCGCCGATTTCGAGAATCGAAATGTCGAAGGTGCCGCCGCCAAGGTCGTAGACGGCAATAGTGCCGGTCTTCTGCTTGTCGAGACCGTAAGCGAGCGCGGCAGCGGTGGGCTCATTGATGATGCGCAGCACCTCGAGGCCGGCGATTTTGCCGGCGTCTTTGGTCGCCTGACGTTGCGCGTCGTTGAAATAAGCAGGAACGGTGATGACAGCCTGCTCCACCTTCTGCCCGAGATAGGCTTCGGCCGTCTCTTTCATCTTCTGTAGGATGAAGGCTGAGATCTGGGACGGCGAAAAGGTCTTGCCGTCGGCCTCGACCCATGCGTCGCCGTTAGAAGCCTTGCTGATCTTGTACGGGACAAGCTTCTTGTCCTTTTCGACCATCGGGTCGTCGTAGCGGCGGCCGATCAGCCG
>DATBTA010000093.1:0-6874 GCA_036559505.1 Pseudolabrys sp.
GGCTCTGCTCGTCCAGAAATTTCGCCGCAAGATCAGCGAAGGCTTAGTAGAGCTTTTGTTCGCTCGTGACGGGGTCGAAGCGTTGGATTTGCTCGCATCCAACGGCTCTCTGGATATGGTGATTACCGATATCAACATGCCGCGCATGGATGGGCTGACCCTTCTGCAAAAGCTCCAGGAGACGGAGAACAGGCTGTCGACCATTATTGTGTCGGCCTATGGGGACATGGCGAATATTCGCACAGCGATGAATCGCGGCGCATTCGACTTCGTAACTAAGCCGATCGATTTTCCTGATCTTGAGGCGACCATTGCAAAGACAATTCGGCACGTCGAAGATTTGCGCGATGCGAGGCGCCGCCAGGCCGAGGCCGAACGAGCCTACGCTTCGCTCTCAAGATATTTTTCGCCTAATCTTGTCCAAAGACTTGCGGGCGACAACGATGCGATAGATCTTGCGGGTCAGCGCCGCGAAATTGCATCGCTCTTCACCGATATCGCCGGGTTTACCGCCCTGGTGGAGGCGCTTGAGCCCAGCGTGCTTGGTCCGCTTCTGAATGAGTACCTCACAGGCATGACCGATATCGTATTTTCGCACGACGGCACGGTCGCGAAAATCGTCGGCGATGCCCTCCATGTGCTCTTTGGCGCACCCGGCGAACAAGACGATCATAGCGCACGCGCCGTTGCTTGTGCGCTGGATCTCAATGAATATGCCGAGTCATTCCAGCAACGTTGTCGCGGAAAAGGAATCGCACTCGGCATCACGCGGATTGGTGCTCATGCCGGGCCGGCGATTGTGGGAAATTTCGGCGGTGGACGATTCTTCGACTACACGGCCTATGGCGATACGGTCAATGTCGCGGCGCGGCTGGAGGCTGCCAACAAATACTTTGGCAGCCATGTCTGTGTCAGTTCATTTCTGGCGCAGAAAGTAAACGACTTTTGCGGCCGGCCCATCGGCGATCTCCTGCTGCGGGGCAAGACCGAAGCGATGCGGGCATTTGAACCGTTGCGGCGGGAGAAATTCGAAAGTGCCGCGACGAAGAGTTATCTGGAGGCGTTTGCAAAACTTCAATCGGACGACGCTGCTGCGATGGCGGCATTTGCGGCGCATGTCGGGAGCTATCCGGAGGACCAACTCGCCAGCTTTCACCTCAAGCGGCTCCTGAACGGGGAAAAGGGCACGCGAATTCCCCTGCAATAATGCGGCTTAGCCCGCTGGTGATGCGGCTTTTCTTTCCGCCGGAATTGGAGAAGATGGCGCCGCATCCACATTGGAATCCACCGAAATGAATCTCCTCGTTCTTGCCGGTGACGGTATCGGTCCCGAAATTACCGCGGCCACACTTTCGGTATTGCGTGTCGCTTCCGAGCGCTTTGGCCTCGGACTTCGAATCGAAGAAGCCCCTGTCGGGCATGCCGGCCTACGCACGCTTGGAAGTACCATCCATGTCGACATCGTCGAAAAAGCGCGCAAGGCCGACGGGGTCGTCCTTGGCCCGACGTCGACTTTCGAGTTCAAGGATCCGGCGCGCGGCGAAATCAACCCGTCGATGATGCTCCGAAAGAGTCTCGATTTGTTCGCCAATATCCGCCCGGCGCGAACTTATCCGGGATTCCATTTGCGCTGCGGCGCGTTCGATCTCGTTGTCGCGCGCGAGAACACCGAAGGATTCTACGCCGACCGCAATATGGAGGCGGGGAGCGGCGAGATGCTGGTTACGAAGGATGTTGCCGTTTCAATGCGGCGAATTACGCGCGGCTGCAGCGAGCGCATTGCGCGCGCAGGATTTGAATTGGCGATGACCCGCCGTAAGCACGTCACGATTGTGCACAAAGCCAACGTGCTGAAAGTCACGGACGGATTGTTCATGGAGGCGTGCCGGGACGTTGGTAAGGAGTTTCCGGCAGTTACCGTCGATGACGTGATCGTCGATGCTATGATGGCGCACGTTGTGCGTAATCCGCAGCGTTTCGACGTAATCGTTACGTCCAACATGTACGGCGATATCCTGTCCGACCTGACCGCGGAATTGTCGGGCAGTCTCGGGATGGCCGCCTCCCTCAACGCCGGCACCGATCACGGAATGGCTCAGGCTGCCCACGGCTCGGCGCCAGATATCGCGGGCAAGAACGTTGCCAATCCGCTTTCGCTCATTGTGTCGGCGGCGATGCTGCTGGCCTGGCATGGCCGCCGCAGCAAGGCCAAATCGTTTGAAGCGGCTGCCGGCGCCGTCGAGAAGGCGGTCGAGGCGGCGATTGCGGCAAGAGAGTCGACTACAGATGTCGGCGGGCGTCTGGGTACGCGTGAAACCGGCGATGCGGTTGCCGCGCGGCTGCGCGCGTGACGGCCGGAATGCGCTGCGACAGTCATGTCCATATCGTCGGTTCGGCGGATCGTTACCCGCAGGTCGCCGAGCGAACCTATCTCGCAGACGTCGCGACCCTAAAGCAGCTCGATCGGGTATCGGCCTCGCGCGCCATCAGGCGGTTTGTCATTGTGCAGCCGAGCTTTTACGGCACCGACAACAGCATGTTGCTGGAGGGCCTCGACGCCCTGGCTGGAAGAGGGCGGGGTGTTGCGGTCATCAATCCCGACACGACATCTGCGAGAACTTTGTCCGGCATGGCGTCGCAGGGCGTGCGCGGCTTGCGTCTCAATCTCTACAGCCCGCTTCGCGAAAAGGCTCCGCTCGCGGCCCGCTTCGAAGCGGTCGAGGGATACGCGCGCGATCTAAACTGGCACATCGAAGTCATCGCGCCCATCAAGCTGCTGTCGGAAAATGCGTCGTTGTTGCGGAACTCGCGCGTGCCTGTGGTGATCGATCACTACGGGCTTTATGCGGGTACCAGACCGGATCAGCCCCACGGCATTTCGCTGCTTGATCTGCTCGCGCGGCCTCACGTCTGGATCAAGCTGTCGGCACCATACCGTGTGAGCGTGGATCCGCTCGCAACCCGAGCCGATCCGGTCTGGGTCGGAGCCATCTTAAAGGTCGCGTCCGATCGTTGCGTGTGGGGTAGTGACTGGCCGCACACTCCGGCGCACGACCAGCATATGGGTAGCACCGTCCTTTCGCCTTATCGTGGTCTTCGCTACGAAACACTGGTCGACGATTTCATGGCTGCGACCGGTTCGGCGGAGCTGGCCGAGCGAATCCTGTCGGATAACCCGGCGCGGCTCTACGGCTTTGAATAACCCATTACGGGCTGGTTTTACGGGGGAAGTCGTGACGCCCATGTCGCTGAGTTCAAGTCGTTTGTGCACGGCGAGAGTGCGAAATACCTCAACGTCATCAGGGAAACCGGCCAAACGTCGCAATAAAAAGGAGGTCGGCCGCCGAATACGAGGTATTCGGTTGCCGAAGGGCCCGAACGCTCGCGTTTTCAGCCATTTCTGCTTGACTTGCCGGGGTCACGCCGATACATACCCCACACTTTTCGGCAGGCGGTGAGCTTTGCTTGCTCGGAACGGCCGCCCGATTAACCCTTTGAGAGCGTTGCGTTTTCTCGAAAGGTGATTGGGTACAACGCCTCGACGAATAAAGCTCAGACGCTGCCTCTGACAGCACCTGTCAGACTTTGAGAGTGAACGGCCGCGGTGCTTAACCGCAACGCGTCCGTCCGAACGGAAGAGCGCCCTGCCGCAGTTGGCGGATGGCGCGATTTCGTTTTGCGCGTGGAGAAGTCGCGCGAGGTTACGTGCGCCATTGTTTCGCGCACGCCGATGCCGGGGCGAAAAGCCCGATACGACGCGGACGAGGGTGATGTCCGCACGAAATTAAACGAGGGGCGGTGCGGACCGGTTCGTTCGCGCGGCATCCCCAAACTGAAGGTAGCGAAGGCAAAAATGCCGACGATCAACCAGTTGATTGCCAAGCCGCGGCACCCGCTCAAGGCGCGCAACACGGTGCCGGCCCTGCAGGCGTCTCCGCAGAAGCGCGGTGTCTGCACGCGCGTCTACACGACGACGCCGAAGAAGCCGAACTCGGCTTTGCGCAAGGTGGCGAAGGTGCGGCTCACCAACGGGTTTGAAGTGATCGGCTACATCCCGGGCGAGGGCCATAACCTGCAAGAGCACTCGGTCGTGATGATCCGCGGCGGCCGCGTGAAAGACCTGCCGGGCGTGCGCTATCACATCCTGCGCGGCGTGCTCGACACGCAAGGCGTGAAGAACCGCAAGCAGCGCCGTTCGAAATACGGCGCCAAACGGCCCAAGTAAGGATCTGCGTCATGTCCCGCCGCCACGCTGCCGAAAAACGCGACATCATCCCGGATCCGAAGTTCGGAAACATCGTCGTCAGCAAGTTCATGAACGCCATCATGTACGATGGCAAAAAGTCGGTGGCGGAAGGCATCGTCTACGGCGCGCTCGAGACGATTGAGAGCAAGACCAAGCAGAACCCGCTCACCGTATTCCAGCAGGCTCTCGACAACGTGATGCCCTCGATCGAGGTGCGCTCGCGTCGCGTCGGCGGCGCCACTTACCAGGTGCCGGTTGAAGTGCGCACGTCGCGCCGCCAGGCACTTGGCATTCGCTGGATTATCGCGGCAGCGCGCGAGCGCAACGAACGTACGATGACCGAGCGGCTCTCGGCCGAGTTGCTCGATGCATCCAATAACAGGGGAAACGCAGTCAAGAAGCGCGAAGACACCCACAAGATGGCGGAAGCCAACCGGGCCTTCTCGCATTACCGCTGGTGACAGCAGAAAGATTTAAGGACTGACCCCCTATGCCCCGCAGCCACCCAATCGAGGACTACCGCAACTTCGGCATCATGGCGCACATCGATGCCGGAAAGACGACGACGACCGAGCGGATCCTCTACTACACCGGCAAGAGCCACAAGATCGGCGAGGTGCACGAGGGCGCCGCGACGATGGATTGGATGGAGCAGGAGCAGGAGCGTGGCATCACGATTACGTCGGCCGCGACAACCGCTTTCTGGAAAGAGAAACGCCTCAATATCATCGACACGCCCGGACACGTCGACTTCACGATTGAAGTCGAGCGTTCACTTCGCGTGCTCGACGGCGCTGTGTGCGTGCTCGATTCCAACCAGGGGGTAGAGCCGCAAACTGAGACTGTCTGGCGTCAGGGCGACAAGTACAAGGTTCCGCGCATCGTCTTCGCCAACAAGATGGACAAGATTGGTGCCGACTTCTTCAAGTGTCTCGACGACATCAAGACGCGCCTCGGCGCAAAGCCGGTGGCTATCCAGCTTCCGATTGGATCCGAGCAGAATTTTAAAGGCATTGTGGATCTGGTGCGCATGAAGGGCGTGGTGTGGGACGATGAATCCCTCGGCGCCAAATATCACGACATCGATATTCCTGCCGACATGGCCGAACAGGCCAAGGAATACCACGACAAGATGATCGAGGCGGTCTGCGAACTCGACGACGATGCCGCCACCGCCTACCTCGAAGGCAAGATGCCCGACGAGGCGACCGTTAAGAAGCTGCTCCGCAAAGCCGTGATCACCGGCGCGTTCTTTCCGGTGTTGTGTGGCTCCGCCTTCAAGAACAAGGGCGTGCAGCCGCTGCTCGATGCGGTGGTCGACTATCTGCCGAGCCCACTCGACGTGCCGCCGATCAAGGGAATCAATCCTGACAATGACGAAGAGGTCGTGCGCGAACCGAAAGACAGCGCGCCGCTGGCCTTGCTTGGCTTCAAGATCATGGACGATCCTTTTGTCGGCACGATCACGTTCTGCCGCATTTATTCAGGCACGCTCACCAGTGGCACCGGCGTCATCAATTCGACGAAGGAGCGCAAGGAGCGGATCGGCCGCATGCTGTTGATGCATGCGAACAACCGCGAAGACATCAAAGAGGCCTATGCCGGCGACATCGTCGCGCTGGCAGGCCTGAAGGAAGTACGCACCGGCGATACGCTGTGCGACCCCGCGAAGCCGGTGATCCTGGAAAAGATGGAATTTCCCGATCCGGTCATCGAGATCGCGATCGAGCCGAAGTCGAAAGCCGACCAGGAAAAGCTCGGCGTCGCGCTTGCCAAGCTCGCCGCGGAGGATCCGTCATTCCGCGTATCGACCGATCAGGAGAGCGGTCAGACCATTCTCAAGGGGATGGGCGAACTGCACCTCGATATCAAAGTCGACATCCTCAAGCGGACCTATAAGGTCGATGCTAATATCGGCGCGCCGCAGGTGGCCTTCCGCGAAAAGATCACGCAGCGTGTTGAACACGGTTACCAGCACAAGAAGCAGACCGGCGGCTCCGGCCAGTTCGCGCAGATCAAGATCATTGCCGAGCCGACGCCGCCCGGCACGCCGTTCGAGTTCGAGAACGAGATCGTCGGCGGCACCGTGCCGAAAGAATTCATCCCTGGCGTAGAGAAGGGTCTCGAGTCCGTCCTCGGCTCTGGCGTTGTGGCTGGGTTCCCGGTGGTGGACCTCAAGGTGACGTTGATCGACGGCAAATATCATGACGTCGACTCGTCCGCGCTCGCCTTCGAAATCTGCGCACGCCAGTGCCTGAAAGAGGCGCTGCAAATGGCCAAGCCGGTGCTGCTCGAGCCGATCATGAAGGTCGAGGTGGTGACGCCCGAAGATTACACCGGGTCGGTCATCGGCGATCTCAATTCACGCCGCGGGCAGATTCAGGGCCAGGACATGCGCGGCAACGCCAACGTGATCAACGCGATGGTGCCGCTGATGAACATGTTCGGTTACGTCAACAATCTGCGGTCCATGTCTCAGGGCCGCGCAACATTCACGATGCAATTCGATCACTACTCGGAACTGCCGGCGAACGTGTCGGCGGAAGTGCAGAAGAAATTCGCGTGATCGAGAACGGATAACAGAAGGATCTGAACGGAGAGTTCCATGGCCAAAGAGAAATTCCAGCG
>DATBTA010000094.1:0-7686 GCA_036559505.1 Pseudolabrys sp.
AGAAGATCGGTGTCAATGTGACGGTGCGGCCCGATAGCCGGTATGGCGTGAGCAAAGCATTCGGCGAGGCGCTCGGTGCCCTATATGCTGATAAGCATGGACTGCGCGTGACGTGCATTCGCATCGGCAATGTCAACGACAAGCCACTCGATAAAAGAAGACTGTCGATCTGGATCAGCCCGGAAGACCTCGCCCAGCTCGTTCGGATCGGGCTTGAGCATCCCGACCTCCATTTCGAGATCTTCTACGGTGCGTCCGACAACGCGGCCGGGTGGTGGGATAACAGCAACGCGAGGCGTTTCGGTTACAGTCCGCGGGGCCGCTCGGAGGACTTCCGAACAGAAGCCATGGCGGCGCAGGCAAAACTTCCCGCCGACCCGGTCGGAGAGCGTTTTCAGGGCGGGCCGTATTGTTCCGATGAATATGACGCAGACCACAATTCTTGACGTCCTCAGGGCGCTTGGCCTGGTCGGGTCGGTCCCGTATCCTCGACCTGGCTTGGTGCAGTAACGGCAGGGGAACAGTCATGGCATGGCGGATCAATGCAGTCGCAAGCGCGTTCATGGCGCTTATCATCGGCACCGGACTGGGCAGCGTAGCGCGCGCGCAAGATTGCCCGCGCGGCGATCTCGACAAAGCGTACTGCGACCGCGACGGCGATCTGGTGGCCGATACGCCGACTGACTCCAAGCAACTCGTCAATCCTTCGACGCTGATTTTTGCCTACACGCCCGTCGAAGACCCGGCGGTTTATTCCAAGGTGTGGGATGGGTTCATCAAGCACATGGAAAAAGTCACCGGCAAGAAGGTCGCCTTTTTCCCGGTGCAGTCAAATGCGGCCGAGATTGAGGCAATGCGCTCTGGTCGCCTGCATGTAGGGGGATTCAATACGGGCTCCAATCCGATTGCCGTAAACTGCGCAGGGTTTGTGCCGTTCGCCATCATGGCCGGTAACGACGGCACATTCGGTTACGAGATGGAAATCATCGTGCCAGCCGATAGCCCGATCAAGACGCCTGCCGACATCAAGGGCAAAAAGCTTGCCTTCACCGCGCCGACGTCGAATTCCGGATTTAAGGCTCCTTCGGCGCTGCTCAGCTCAGAATTTCATCTCGAAGCCAAAAAGGACTACGAGCCCGTGTTTTCGGGCAAGCACGACAATTCTGTTATCGGAGTTGCCAACAAGGACTATGACGCGGCCGCGATTGCCAACGAAGTAATGTTCCGCATGTTTGAGCGTAAGGTCGTCGATAAGGCCAAGATCCGGACGATCTATAAATCGGAAACGTTCCCCACGACCGGATATGGCATGGTGTACAATCTCGATCCCGCGCTGCAGGCGAAGATCAAGGAAGCCTTTTTCACCTTCCCCTGGGAAGGTTCGGCGCTGCAAGCCGAATTCAAGGGCAATAACAAGTTTGTCCCGATCACTTACAAGAAAGACTGGAATGTTATTCGCAAGATCGACGCAGCGAGTGGGGTGAAATACAGCTGCAAGTAAGATGCCGCAGCCTGGGGGGACACAATGCTGCGCATCAGCGGTCTGACCAAGCGCTATCGCACCGGTGATCTTGCTCTCAAGGGCGTTGACCTTTTAGTCCCCGACGGGCAGGTCATGGCGCTGATCGGCCCTTCCGGCGCAGGCAAGTCCACGGTAATCCGGTGCATCAACCGGCTGGTCGAGCCGACGTCCGGATCAATCGCACTCAACGATGTCGATATCGTCAAGCTGGGCAGCGCCGAATTGCGGCGCACCCGCCGCCGCATGGGCATGATCTTCCAGGAATATGCGCTCGTGGAGCGCCTCACGGTGATGGAAAACGTGCTCACCGGTCGCCTCGGCTATGTCGGCTTCTGGCGAAGCTGGCTCCGGCGTTTTCCGCAAGCCGATATCGACGAAGCATTCCGTCTGCTTGAGCGCGTTGGCCTCGACCACATGGCAGACAAACGTGCCGACGAACTGTCCGGAGGGCAACGCCAGCGCGTCGGCATTTGCCGCGCATTAATTCAGAACCCTGAACTTCTTCTGGTCGATGAGCCGACCGCTTCGCTCGATCCAAAGACGTCGCGACAGATCATGCGGCTCATCAAAGAACTGTGCAGCGAGCGCAAGCTGTCTGCGATCATTAACATTCACGATGTGATGCTTGCGCAGATGTTTGCAGAGCGCATTGTCGGTCTGCGATTCGGTGAGATCGTCTACGACGGGCCGCCCGACCAGCTCACACCGGCGGTGCTTACGTCGATTTACGGCGAGGAAGATTGGTCGGCGACCATCCGCAAGGTCGACGAGGAATCGCCCGCGGAGGCCGAGGCCGACAATGTGGTGCCGTTCGAGGCTCCGCGTCCAGACCGCGACCGCATGGCCGGGCTGACGTAGATGAGCGTTGCCGCCGTTCCTCGGACCTGGAGAAAGCCACCCCTGATCAGGTCAGCTTGGCTGCGATGGACTTTGATCGCAGGTGTCGTCGTCTATCTGGCGCTGGTGACACAGACCACGCCGGTGAACTGGATCCGCGTGTGGGAAGGTCTGCCTCGCGGTGCCGCGTTCCTATCGTCATTTTTCCCGCCTGATTTCGTGAGCCGCTGGGATGAGATTGCCGACGGCATTGCGGAAAGCCTGTGGATGACGGTCGTTTCAACCGTGGTCGGCATCGCGCTCTCGATTCCGGTCGGCATCGGGGCTGCAAAAAATATCGCTCCGGCCCCTGTCTATTATTTCTGCCGTGCCGTGCTCGCGGTATCGCGCAGTTTCCAGGAAATCATTCTTGCGATCTTTTTCGTCAAGCTGTTCGGCTTCGGGCCGTTCGCAGGATTCGTGACGCTCTCGTTTGCCACCATCGGCTTCTACGGCAAGCTGCTCGCCGAAGACATAGAGGACATGGATGCAACGCAGGCGGAGGCTGTGCGGTCGTCGGGCGCGAGTTGGCTGCAGTGGATCAATTACGGCGTGCAACCGCAGGTGATGCCCCGCATGATCGGGCTTGGTCTCTACCGTTTCGACATCAATTTTCGCGAATCCGCAGTGATCGGTATTGTCGGCGGCGGCGGCATCGGGGCGACACTGAATACCGCATTTGATCGTTACGAATTTTCGTCGGCGGCGGCCATCATCATCATCATCATCGCCATCGTCATGGCGTGTGAGTATGGCTCCGGCTTTATCCGGCGGTGGGTGCAATGATGGCCACAGTTCCGGCACCGGCGAGAACCTGGCGGCGACGCGAGCGACGCGCGGATTTGCTGATCTGGGCGTGCTGGCTCTTCGCCGCCGCAATCTTTGTCGGATGCTTCCAGATGATTTCCGAGAAAACCATCTGGGCCTTCGTTTGGGACGCGCCGCAGCAGGCCGGCGATCTCGCCGTGCGAATGGTGCCGCCGGATTGGTCCTATATCCGCGTGCTTGGCCGGCCGATTTGGGACACGATCAATATCGCAACCATCGGAACGTTGATTGCGGTGCTGCTCGCAATTCCGGTTGCCTACTGCGCCGCGCGCAATACGACACCGAGTGTGGGTCTTGTGCGGCCCGTCGCGCTGTTCATCATCGTTTCATCGCGTTCGATCAACGCGCTGATCTGGGCGCTCATGCTGGTCACGATTATTGGGCCGGGCGTGTTTGCCGGCATTATTGCCATCGCGCTGCGATCGATCGGCTTCTGCGCCAAGCTCCTCTACGAGGCGATCGAGGAGATCGACGAGGGCCAGGTCGAAGCCGTCCGATCGACTGGAGCCTTCGGCGCGCAGGTGACGGCCTACGGGGTCGTGCCGCAGGTATTGCCCGCATTTGCCGGCATTTCGGTATTCCGCTGGGACATCAATATCCGTGAATCGACGGTGCTTGGTCTCGTCGGCGCCGGTGGCATCGGGCTCGAACTCAATTCGGCGCTCACGCAGCTTTACTGGACCCAGGTTTCGTTGATCCTGCTTGTCATCATCGCGACCGTGATCGTCAGTGAATGGGTATCAGCCAAGATACGCCATGCGATCATCTAACCTGCGGCTACGACCCGTAGCTCTGGATCAGTGAGCCGGCGACCAGGCTCCAGCCATCGACCAGCACGAAGAAAATAAGCTTGAACGGCAGCGAGACGACCACGGGCGGCAGCATCATCATGCCCATGGACATCAGCACCGATGCCACCACCAGGTCGATAATCAGGAAGGGCAGGAACAGCAGGAACCCGATCTCAAAGGCGCGTTTGAGCTCCGAGATCATGAAGGCCGGCACCAGCACACGCAGCGACAGATCTTCGGGCTTGGCCGGTTCGGCTTCCTTAGCCATGTCGACGAACAGCTTCAGGTCTTTCTCGCGCACGTTCTTCTGCATGAAGGCGCGCAGCGGCTGCGAGCCGCGCTCGAAGGCCTGCTCAGCCGTGATTTCGTTGGCCACCAGCGGCCGGATTCCGGAGTCATAGGTGCGCTGGAGCGCCGGGCCCATGACAAAGGCGGTGAGAAACAGCGCGAGCGAGACGATAACGGCATTGGGTGGCGCGGTCGCGGTGCCGAGTGCGGTGCGCAACAGCGACAGCACGACGACGATGCGGGTGAACGACGTCATCATGACGAGGATCGATGGCGCCAGCGAAAGTACGGTCAACAGCGCGACCAGCTGGACCACGCGCTCGGTAAGGCCGTTACCTTGTCCGAAGTTTACGCTGATGTCCTGCGCGGACGCTGTTGCCGTCAGCCCTGCGAGGATCCCTGCTACCCCGACCGCCACCGTCACCAGACGGACACGGCGGTCGGAAGCGCCTGTCACGATTTCCCTGGAGGACGGCCCAACAAACTGGCCATCTCCTCTTCAAGATTCTCATACAGGTTCTTGCCGGGCGTCGCCGGCGGCTCGGTGCGATTCTCGGGTTTGAAATCGAATTTTGGCTCAGGTTTCGATTCGAATTTCGGCTCGACGCGCGCGCGGAGCTCTCGCTGAGGCGGGCGTGCGGTGACGTCAGCGCCCTTGCCTGGCACGGCCAACGGATCGGTGACCGGCGGTCGGCCTTCCGGCGCGGGTGCGCGCCGCAAAGCCGCTTCGAGTTGGTGAGCCATTTCGGCGAGATTGTGATCGGCCTGCGCTGCCGGCTCGTGCGAAGCGACTGGCGCGCGGGCTGGCGCCTCGGGACGTGCGGCGGGTGCCGGAGCGTCGGGCGGGTTCAGGCGCGTCGAAAGCTCGGCTGCGAGGCCGGTGAGGCTGTCGGCCGGGCGGGGCCGGGCGCCGGGTTCGGGCGCGAGCCACGGCTCCTCGGTCGCAGGGGATCGGTAAGGACGTGACGCGGGCGCCGACTCGGTCGCAGGCTGCAGGGGCCATCCGTTTTCGATTGTCGGTGTCTGACGCGCCGCGGCCTCGGCGGCAGGCGCGGCACGTGTCTGGTCGCGCGGCACATCGCGGGCAGAAACCGCGCGCACAATATTGGGCTCGACAACAAGGTCGCTCGGCCCACCGATCATCAGAAGGTGTTCGACGTTGTCGCGGCGAATCAGGACCAGGCGCCGCCGTCCATCGACGGTTGCGGCGTCGATCACGGCAAGCCGGGGCTGCCGTCCGCGGGAAGCATTTCCGAGACGGTTTGCTCCAAAGCGCCGCACCAGCCATGCGGTGAGACCGATCAGCGCCAGCACCACCAGAAAGGCGATGAAGAAGCGGGCGGCCAGCGGCATCTCAGCGCCGAACAAGCTCTCGAACATCAATGCGCTCCGTTCTTCCCGCTAACGCATGTCGGGCGAGAATCGCCCGAATGGTTAATTCTGCTAGGCACTATTTGCCGCCCTGAATACTAACAGAGGATTAACAAATAAAGTGGCAATTTGCGGGTCGGTTCCGGTTTGCGGGCCATTCATGCGGGCAAGCGAACCCAACTGCAACCAGCCAGTGCCGCCTGCTTTTACCGGCTATTAACCATACGCCCGGCAAAGTCTGCCTAGCGCGGCGGTAACGCGCTGGGGGCGTTTGCGAACGGAGGCGGGGTCATGGGCATTACCGATATTCCAATCCTATCCATGTTGCGCACCCGGCTCGACTGGTCGCAGGCGCGCCAGCGGGTCCTCGCGGACAATGTTGCGAACGCCGACACGCCGAATTTTCGGGGCCGTGACCTCGCGCCGCTGAAGTTTGATGATCCTTCCCTTGTTACTCCGACCGCCGTACCCGGAATTACGCTCACGCGTACGGCCAGCAGCCACATGGCAGGCGTCGGCCTGAGCCAATCGCCGTTCCCAAACAAAAATGCGCCCGGCTACGAAGTGCGCCCGGCCGGCAACGCCGTCAATCTCGAAGAAGAGATGATGAAGGTCGCCGCCAACCAAATGGACTTTCAGACAGCAACCGCGCTCTACACGCGCAGCCTCACTCTCATCAAGACAGCGCTCGGCAAGCGCTAAACACCTGTCGGGCAGCTGAGGAGGACCACCGTGGATTTCATCAAGACACTGACCATTGCCGCATCGGGCCTGCGGGCCCAGGCCGGCCGCATGCGGGTCATTTCGGAAAATATTGCCAACGCCGACTCGACGCCGCAGCGGCCGGGTGCCGATCCGTACCGCCGCAAGATTCCGACGTTCCGCAGCGAACTTGATCGGACGCTCGACGCTCAAGTCATCGAGTTGGGCAAGGTGAAAAATGATAGCTCGGCATTTCGGTTGAAATATGAGCCGGGGCATCCCGCTGCCGACAGCAACGGCAATGTCAAATACCCAAACGTTAATTCACTCGTTGAAATGATGGACATGCGGGACGCTCAGCGTTCTTACGAAGCCAACGTCAACGTGATCAGCGCCACGCGGCGCATGATCCAGCGCACGATCGATATCCTCAAAACCTGAAAGGCACTATTACAATGGCTTCACCGCTCGCTGCCGCAAGCGCCTATGCCAGTGTCGCGCGTATCGCATCCGACGCATCGTCATTGTCCGTCATCCGGCAGCCCGCCGAGGCGAAAGGCGAAACGAGCTTCGCCTCCATGCTCAAAGATGCGGTTGGGTCGGTCGTCGAGATGGGGCAAAAATCCGACGCGCAGACACGCGCAGCCGCGAACGGAAAAGGGAACCTTGTCGACGTTGTCACGGCCGTTTCCGAGACCGAGGTCGCGATCGACGCCGTGGTCGCCGTGCGCGATCGCGTAATTCAGGCCTACGAAGACATCATGAAAATGCCGATCTAGGTAGCAGACGACATGACCGGTCCCGAAGTTCTTGACGTAGCGCGTGACGCCATCGTGACGCTGATCGTCGTCTCAAGCCCTGTGATGCTCGTCGGGCTAGCCGTCGGCGTCGCCATTTCTCTCCTGCAGGCGCTTACGCAGATCCAGGAAATGACCATCGCTTTTGTGCCCAAGATTCTGGCTATCTTTTTGTCGCTGCTGATTGCTTTGCCATTCATGGCTGAGAAGCTGCACGCCGAGATGCTGCGGATCGCTGCCCGCATCGTCAGCGGCTAGGCCGGATGCGGATCGACATCTCATTTTTACCGGCGCTTGCGGCCGCGTTTCTACTGGCCTTTGCGCGCGTGGGCGCAATGGTGATGCTGCTGCCGGGGGTCGGCGAGCAGACAATGCCGTCGCGGGTGCGGCTCGGCATCGCCCTGGTGCTTACTGCGGTCATATTGCCCGCCCACCAGAAGGCATACACAGTCGATCTCCACGCGATCGGACCTGTCCTGGTGCTTCTTTTCCAGGAGATCGTCATCGGGGT
>DATBTA010000095.1:0-2538 GCA_036559505.1 Pseudolabrys sp.
CGTCGACCAACGGAATTCCGCGGCCGAGCGCATAGAGCAGGCTCAAGCCGAGCATCACAAATGCGCCCGGCAGTACAAAAAGGATGCCTGCGCTCAGTCCGCCACGCACGCCGTGCAGAAGCCAGCCCAGATAGGTTGCGAGCTTTTGCGCCTCGGGGCCGGGCAGGAGCATGCAGAAATTCAACGCGTGCAGAAAACGGGCCTCGTCGACCCACTTCTTTTCGTCGACGAGGATGCGGTGCATGAGCGCGATCTGCCCGGCCGGCCCGCCGAAATTGATGCAGCCGATCTTGAGCCACAGCAGAAAGGCTTCGCCGAAGCTCGGCCGGGCGCCTGTCGCGATCGTCGTCATGTTGTCACGCGGCCTTGGCCGGCCAGTTGTGCCGCTCCTCGGCCGCGAAACGCAGCCAGGCGAACAATGCGTCATAGACCATGAAACCGCGTTCAAGTAGTCCATGATCGTCGTCGCCGGCCAGCGCGGAAAGCCCGAGCGAAATGGCGTGCAATCCGCCCGCTTCCGGCGCGATGTCGTGCCTTGCCGTGTCGGCGCCCCGAACAATCAGGGCTAGGTGCGCCAGCGAAGGTTCGCCTTCAAGCCCAAACAGCTTGAGCATGGTGTCGAACGTGCAACGCTCGCCGACGTGGCTGAGCTCGACATCCTTGATGTCGAACGGGATGCCGCGGGCTTCACGCGCGACATTCGTCACCTGGTCGGGATCGACGAACAAAATCCGAGCCTGTGGGTCGAGAAAGTGGCGCACCAGCCATGGGCACGCGATCCGGTCTATTTTCGGACGCCGCCTTGTCACCCAAACGCTCGGCCTGCGCGGCGCGATGCGATCGAGCTCCGGCTTCGCGACAAAAGCCAAGCCTGCCTTTGACCAACCTTCGTAGCCGTCTTCGAGCACGCGCGCGTCGATACTATTTGCGCGCAACTGCGCGGCGGCGCTCTGACTCATTTCGTGGCCGGCCTTGCAGGCGACAACAATCGGCCGCGTTACATCAAGTTGCGTTGCCCATTCCGCGGTCTTTGCGGCGTCGCGCCAGACGGCGCCGGGCAACAAGTGTGGCGACTCGTCATATGCTTCGTGCCGACGTACATCGATGATCTGCGGCGCGTCGCGCGTCGCGATTGCATTCCAGAGATCTTTCGGTGGTATCGAGAAGCCTGGAGACAGCATGAGTCCCCTCCATCAACGAAGGAGACGGTGCTTGGGCTCGCAAGCCTTGCAAGGGCGGGGCGACCGTCGCTGGCCCCACATCGTCCATATTATTTCAATGCATCGGCACGATCAACGCCACGCCCGACGCAAGCAGAAGCACCAGGATCACTTTACGGAACGCGGCATCGTCGAGCCTTCCGTATAGCCCGAAACCCGACCAAATGCCTGCAACGAGCACCGGGAGGGCGAACGCATAGAGTTTCAGCGTTTCCATTGTAAATGTGCCTGCAATCGCGAACGAGATTGTGGTCATGACAAATATCGCGAACAGCACCGGCTGAAAGACCGCGCGCAGCTCGTCCTTTTTTCCGCCGCGCAGCTGGCACCAGACAGTCACCACAACGCCGCCGAGCCCGGTCAATCCGCTGACCAGGCCATTGATGACACCAACACCAAGATCCGCCGGAAAGCTCGCCTTGGGCGGTTTGAAGGTCGGCCGGATCAGGCTGTAGAGGCTGTAGGCCAGCAGCAGCACGCCGATGCCGAAGCGAATCGCGTTCGGATCGACCGTCGTCACCAAGGCGATGCCCACCGGAATGCCGACCGCGCCGCCGATGATGTAAGGCGCGATCGTCCACCAATTTATCGCGTGGCGCACCCGCCAGATCCCGGAACCTTGCGTCACAAGTCCGCAGAGCACGATCAAAAGCGCATTTTGTTGCGGCGAAACCAGGTGTAGCCACACGCCGGAAACAACAAGACCCATTGCGAAGCCCGACAGTCCCGACGTCAGGCCGCCGAAATAGGTTGCGGCGAGAAAAAGAGCCAAATGCCATCCATCCATAGGAGTCGCTCCCAAAGCCAAAATCGCAGCGCTTGGATGGAGGTCATCTGACGGGGAGGCGCGTGTTCCCCGGAATTCTGCTCTTCGAAACCCTAGCACGACTAAATCATGAGTCCCCTCCGTGAACGAAGGAGACGGTGCTTGGGCTCGCAGGCCTTGGGAAGACGGGGCGACCGTCGCGTGCCCCGCATCTCATTAAATACACGAATAAGGCGCCCTCGACAAGATCGCGCCGCTCGCCCGACGGGCAATGCACCGCTGCATTTTCAATGCTCGCCATTGACCGCCACGTTCGCTAGCTTTTGTTCAGGAGGCGGCGATGACCAACAAGATCGATCTCGGTGGGCGCAACGCGATTGTCACCGGTGGTGCGCAAGGCATCGGCCGCGCGATCGTGGAACGGTTTCTGGATTCTGGTGCGGCGATTGCGATCTGGGATCGCGATATCGAATTTGCCAAAAAGACGGCGGTTGAACTGAAAAGCCGCGGCCGTGTGACGCCTGTTGCAGTCGATGTCACCAACTACTCGGA
>DATBTA010000096.1:0-6635 GCA_036559505.1 Pseudolabrys sp.
TACTCGCCGGCCGGCTGCATGTTCACCAGTAGCGGCACGTCGTAACCGATCTTCTCCCAATCATCGATCGACAGCTTCACGCCGACATGCCGTGCGATGGCATTAATGTGGATGGGCGCGTTGGTCGATCCGCCGATCGCCGAATTTGCGACGATCGCGTTCTCGAACGCTTTACGCGTAAGAATATCCGACGGTTTCAAATCCTGTTCGACGATCTCGACAGCGCGCAGCCCGGTTTCATAGGCAATTTGCGCGCGTTCGCGATAGGGCGCCGGGATCGCGGCGCAACCGGGCAGGGACATGCCGAGCGCCTCGGCAAGCGCATTCATGGTCGAAGCGGTGCCCATTGTGTTGCAGTGGCCGACCGATGGTGCTGCGGAAGCGGCGATCTGCATGAACTCCTCGGCGTCGATGCGGCCGGCCGCCATGTCCTCACGCGCTTTCCAGATTGCCGTGCCGGAGCCGGCGCGCTCGCCCTTCCACCAGCCGTTGAGCATCGGCCCGCCGGAGAGAACGATGGCTGGCGTGTTAACGGTCGCCGCCGCCATCAGGCAGGCGGGCGTCGTCTTGTCGCAGCCGGTCATCAGCACGACGCCGTCGAGCGGGTAGCCGTAAAGGACCTCGACAAGCCCGAGATAAGCGAGGTTGCGGTCGAGCGCCGCCGTCGGACGTTTGCCCGTCTCCTGGATCGGGTGGCACGGAAACTCAAAGGCGATCCCGCCGGCAGCTCTGATTCCCTCGCGCACGCGCTTGGCGAGCTCGAGATGGTGGCGGTTGCAGGGCGACAGGTCCGAACCGGTCTGCGCGATGCCGATGATCGGTTTTCCCGACCGCAACTCCGCCGACGTCAGGCCATAGTTGAGATAGCGCTCGAGGTAGAGCGCCGTCATGCCCGGGTTATCGGGATTGTCGAACCAGAGCTGGGACCTCAGTCGTCGTTCGGATTTTTGGGATGTCTTTGCCATTTGCTGCCAACCGTGTTGCCGGGTTGGGCATAGATGATCGCAAAGACGCTGGAACCGCAAGAACCGCGCGGCGCGCCATCGGCGACAGCGCTATTTCGTCTCCAGCACGAAGACCCCGTTCCAGTCGGCGGGCGGCGGGTTTTCCTCGAATACGCGGATGCGTTCGGAATAGATGTCGAAAAGGTAGTTCAGACCGAAGCCATCGCCGAACTTGCGGCAGCGTTCAATCGCCTGCGTTGCACCGGAAAAGTCCTGCTTGCGAAAGCGCGTGAGCATGTCGTTGACGTTCTGACGCAACTGGCCAAACCGGTCGCTGTCTGCAACGTCCGAGCGGCCGAGAACGGTATAGACCGACTCCGGCTCGGTTTTGCCTTTGACGGTGATGCAGTCGAGCTCCAGCACAGCGAACTTGTCGCCGATTGCCGTCGCCGTGCGTGATCCGACGATGATCGGCAGGCCGTAGTTTTTGGATTGGCCTTCCAATCGTGAAGCCAGGTTCACGGAATCGCCGAGCACGGAATAGTTGAACCGCAGATCAGAGCCCATATTCCCTACGACGCACCGGCCGGTATTGATGCCGACGCCCACCTTGATCGGGATGAAACGCTGGCCGCTTTCTTTTGCCTGCTGCTCACGTTGACTGTTGAGCGTGTCGACGCGCCGCAGCATTTCGAGCGCTGCCTCGCAGGCGTTGGTCTCATGGTTGGCGTCGTCCAGCGGCGCATTCCAGAACGCCATGACGGCATCGCCCATGTACTTATCGATGGTCCCTTTGTGCTCGATGATGGCGTTGGTCAGCGGCGTGAGAAAACTGTTCATCAGCGACGTCAGGCCCTGCGGATCGTCCTTGTATAGCTCGGATATGGTCGTGAATCCGCGCACGTCGCTGAAAAGGATACTCATCTCGCGGTCCTCGCCGCCAAGCACGAGCTTGTCGGGCGACTTCGCAAGCTGCTCGACCAGCGCGGGGGAAAGATACTGGCCGAAGGCCGAGCGGATGCGGCGGCGCTGCGCTTCCTCGCTGATGTAATTGCTGAACACCAGCGTCAGATAGACGAGAACGCTCGACAGCAGCGGATAGGTGAAATCGAACAGCAGCCGGTTCTGCACGTAGAAGTACCAGGAAGCGCCCATGGATATCGCGACGATCGTTGCGCCGACCAGGAGCAGCAGGAGCGGGTTCAAGGTCGGCGCCAGCCAGATAATGATAATGCCGAGAAGAAGCGCCGCGCACAGCTCGACACCGATCGCATAGTTCGGCGAAGACAGAACGGAATTTGTCAGGATGTTTTCGAGGACCTGCGCGTGCACTTCGACCCCCGGCATCAGAGGGTCGACTGGAGTCGTCTTTGAATCGAGCAGGCCGACGGCGGACGTTCCAACCAGCACCAGCCGTTGCGCCACACGGTCGGGTGGGACCCGGCCCTCGAGCACGTCGACCGCTGATATGTAGCGCGCCTTGTCGTGCGGCCCGAAATGGATCCAAAGCTGGCCGTTGCGGTCGGTCGGTATCACGAAGCCCGGCACCGCCGCGCTCTGTACTCCGGCGTGGTCCGAGCGAATAAGGACCGTGTTGCTGCCGCTGACGACGCGCAACATCTCAAGTGTCAGCGACGGCATGATTGCGCCCTGCGCCTGCATCACAACCGGCACCCGCCTGATAATACCGTCCCGCTCGGGGCGTATCGTGAAAAGCCCGCGGCCGCTGGCCGCCTGCTCGAGGACCGGCACGTTACGCAGCAGGCCAGGGAAATTGAGCAGGAAGGGCCGCGCATCGCTGCCCATGGTCGCTATGCCGATCGGCGGCTGGGCACCGCCGGGTTCTGCCACCGCGAAGGGAAGGCCCGATTCGCCGACCACGATGCGCGACTTGCGGAAGGCGTCGGCGAGCATCGCATCATTGCTCGGCAGCGAACGCAGCTTTGTCCGTGTCGCTTCGTCAAGGTCGCGGAACGTGTCGGCAGCGACGCCCGGCGACATCCGATCGGATTCTGCGAAAACCACGTCGAACGCCACCACCAGCGCGCCCATTTGAGTCAGACGCGTAATGATGTCGGCGATGCGCGTGCGCGGCCACGGCCATTGACCGATGCTGTTCAGGCTCTTTTCGTCGATATCGACAATGACGACCGGTCGCTCGGTCGCTTCGCGCGGGTGCAGCACCTGAAAGAAATCGAAGACGCGGACGCGAAGCTCCTGCACCAGGATGGGGTCGGCCAGCCGCAGTGCCGCGAGTCCGATGAGCAGCAGAAGAGCGAGCCCCCGGGCC
The DNA here is from genome assembly GCA_036559505.1 of Pseudolabrys sp. Taxonomy (GTDB): domain Bacteria; phylum Pseudomonadota; class Alphaproteobacteria; order Rhizobiales; family Xanthobacteraceae; genus Pseudolabrys. The sequence continues at coordinate 3,235 of DATBTA010000096.1, forward strand.
AAACCAAATCGCCGCGCCAATCGTGCAAGCCACGTCATTGAAAATCGCCTGCAACCGGGCGAAGCGATGCCGCGGTCATTTCTCCCGGAACGCCCGCATGAACTGGTCCTGCAGGGGCTTGATCAGATATGACATCACGCTGCGCTCGCCGGTCTGGACGAAAGCTTCCACCGGCATGCCCGGAATAAGCTTGACCTCACCGAGGCGTGCGATTTCGCCTTTCGTCATGGCGATGCGGGTATTGTAGTAAGCCTGTCCTGTGCGCTGGTCGGCCGTGGCGTCGGCGGCAATGCGGGTGATTGTGCCGTTGATTTCAGGTGTCGTGCGCAGATTGAACGCGGAGAAGCGCAGCATTGCCGGTTGGCCGACCTGTATCTGGTCGATGTCGCGCGGGTTGATCTTGGCTTCGACCTGCAGATTGTCGGATTCCGGTACGATCAGCATGATTGCATCGCCGGCCGGAATCACGCCGCCCACCGTGTGAACTTTCGACTCGAGCACAACGCCGTCCTGCGGCGCTCGAATGTCGATACGCTTGAGCTGATCCTCGGCCGCGACCTTGCGCTCGACAAACTCGCCATATTTGGCGTCGACTTCGCGCATGTCCTTGGCGACCTCGCTACTCAGATCCTGATCGATCTGGATGATCTGCAACTCGGTCTCGGAAATCTTGCCCTTGGTTTGCGCGACCGCGGCGACCAGTTGTGCGCGCTCGCCTTCAAGCCGCGCGGCGTCGCGCTCAAGCGCGGTCAACCGCGTGATCTGCACGAGGTTGTTTTTCCAGAGCTCGCGGACGCCGTCGAGCTCTTTGCCGATAAGGCCTATCTCGCGGGCCTTGGCCTCCTGTTGGGCATTCAGCCCGCTGATTTCGTCCTGCAGCTGGGTAATCCGTTGTCTCAACTGTGCTTTCTGCCCGAGCCGGGCGTTGCGGCGCAGCTCGAACAGTTTGCGCTCATTGGCGAGCGCAATGGCGACGGGCGCATCGTCGGCGTGAGCGAGAAGCATGCGCGGGAACGTGACCGATTCGGCCCCATCACGTTCGGCCTCGAGACGGGCCTTTCGCGCGGCGAGCTCGTCGAGGCCTTTGGTCACGATGGCAAGGTTCGCGCGGGTGATCGTATCGTCGAGCTGGACAAGAATATCGCCGGCCTTGACGCGATCGCCGTCCTGAACCTTGAGCTTGCCAACGACGCCGCCGGTCGGGTGCTGGACCTTCTTTACATTCGAATCGACGACGACCGAGCCTTGCGCGATGAGTGCGCCGGCGATCTGGGTCGTTGCCGCCCAACCGCCCACGCCTCCGGCGAGCAACGCCACGATCAGGCCGCCGGCCAGGAGATGACGATGGATGGAATAGCGCGAGCTTCCCGGAGCGGACGCGGGCAACAGCTCCGTAGCCCATTTTTCAAGGCGCTCACTGACGACGTAAATGAACTGCGGGATCTTCATGCGCTTGCACTCCCGCTGTCCGGAACCACCTTGAGTGGCCGGGGTCCCGGGAGCGGCCGTTGCAACACTTTGGCCAGGACCTCCTCCTTCGGGCCGATGATCTGGATACGGCCCTGATTCATCATCATCAGCCGATCGACGCCCGCAATCGCGCTGGGGCGGTGAGCGATCACGACGACGATGCCCTTACGGTCCCGCACACCCAGGATCGCCTGAGTCAGCGCTTCCTCGCCGTCCGCATCGAGATTTGAATTCGGCTCGTCGAGCACCACCAGGAATGGATCGCGATAGACGGCGCGCGCGAGCGCGATCCTCTGCGCCTGACCGGCGGAGAGGGCCGAGCCTTGCTCGCCGATCTGGGTGTCATAGCCCGACGGAAGACGGACAATAAGGTCGTGCACGCCGACGGCCTTTGCCGCCGCAATCACGGCCTCGTTGTCGGCCTGCGGCTCGAAACGGGCGATGTTCTGCGCCACCGTGCCGGCGAGCAGTTCTACGTCCTGCGGCAAATATCCGATATGGCGGCCGAGCAAATCGGGCGACCACTGGTCGAGCGCGGCGCCGTCGAGCCGGACGTTCCCGCGCACCGGTTGCCAGATCCCGACGAGCATGCGGGCAAGCGATGATTTTCCGGAGCCACTTGGCCCGATGATGCCAAGCCCGTGGCCGGCTTCGAGCTCGAATGTGATGTCCTGCACAACGATCTTCGGCACGCCTGGCGGCGTTGCACTGGCGCCTTCAACGGTCAGCCGCTGCACCGGTGCCTGCAACTGCATCGGCACCGACTGCACGGGCACGGCCGTCAGCAGCTTGTTCAGACGCTGCCAGCTCTGCCGCGCGTTGACGAAGCCCTTCCAGTTCGCAATGGCGAGGTCGACCGGTGCCAGCGCGCGGGCGCTGAGGATCGATCCGGCGATGATGATGCCCGCGCTCGCCTCCTGTTGGATGACGAGATAGGCGCCGACCGCGAGCACGCAGGATTGGAGTAACATTCGGAAAACTTTGGAAATCGCACCGAGGCCGCCGCCGAGATCGCTCGCCTGCTGCTGGCCGTGCATGTATTGCCTGTTCGCCTCGCCCCAACGTGCGGCAATGCGGCCTGCCATTCCCATTGCGATAAGCGCCTCGGCGTTACGCCGGCTTGCTTCCGCGAGGCTGCTACGAACAATGGCGGCCTGCGTCGCAGCTTTGGTGGGCGCGCGCATGAGGATCTCGGTAACCAGCGTCAGCGCAATCAGGATGATCGCGCCGGCGAGCGCCGTAAGCCCGATAAGTGGATGGAATGCAAAGCAGATCGCGAGATAGAGCGGGATCCAGGGCAGGTCGAAGAGCGCGACCGGGCCCAGACCCGAGAGATAGGAACGGACAGCATCGAGATCGCGCAGCGGCTGCGTGCCGTCATTCTGACCGCCGATGCGCAATGGCATGCGGATGAGCGTGTCGTAGACGCGGCCACTGAGCGTCTCGTCCAGTGCACCGCCGATCCGGACAAGAATTCGCCCGCGAATTGCATCGAGAACGCCGAGGGCCGTGAACAGCACCGCCACAAGGACCAGCAAGCCGACCAGCGTCGGCATGCTGCGGCTCGGCAGCACGCGATCGTAGATTTCCAGCATGAACATCGCGCCGGTCAGCATCAGCACATTGCTCATGCCGCTGATGACGGCCGTGCCGTAGAACGCGCCACGGCACGCCGCGAGTGCGGCCGCGAGTTCAGAACGAACCGGAAGCTGGCTTCGATCCGATTGGCTACGCTGCATTGACCGATACCCGACGAAACCCGCGCCCTGGCATTATTCAGGGCGATCCCGAATAGCCGAAAATTGTGGCCCCACGCATTAAATATGACACGAATGCCGGAATTTGTCGCCGGAGGCGCAATAGCAACGTTAATGGCGGTTCCGCAAGCTCTTGCTTGGTTGTTGCAACTTCGGCTCGATACATCCCATAGC